>CAMLUY010000020.1 GCA_946487985.1 uncultured Clostridia bacterium | reverse complement strand
TCATAAAGGACCAAGATGATGGCGTCTATCGCGTGATTTTCCCTGACCTTGAACTTACAACAGATGGTGATCTTGTCGAAGAGGCATATCTCTATGCAAAAGAATGCCTGAAAGCATACTTTGCCTATGTTGAAAAGCATGATTTTGACTTCAATATGCCAACCGACTTTGAATGTGTCAAAAAATCTGCAAATTCCTCTGACATTGTGATGCTGATTGATGCCGAAATATCAACAAAATAGGCATAATAAAAAAATAATATTAAAAATGCCTTTGAAATTGTTGACAATGAAAAATAATTGTGATAATATATTGCTAGCACTTCCGTGAATGGGCGGGGTGTTAGTTTTTTGTTAGGAGAAAGAAAATGGCAACACCAAAACGTAAAAACATCATTCTTGCATGCACTGAATGCCAAGAGCGCAACTATGCGACAAGCAAGAATACAACAGCAAACCCAGAAAGAATGGAAATTACAAAGTTCTGCTCACGTTGTGGGAAAAGAACCGTTCATAAAGAAACCAAATAAAAATCGGGGGTTTTATGTCTAAGAAGAAAAAGTCGCAAAACAAAAATGCTGAGTCTGAACAAATCATCCAAGCTGAAAATGAAGTTGCTGCTGAAACAAATTCAGTGCAGCCAGAAAAGGCTGATGTGACAGCACAGGAGAAAAAAACAGATTCAGAAAAAACTGCAAAAGATAAAAAGGCAAAAAGCGGTAAAAACGACAAAAAGGACAAAAAGAAAGAAAAGGGCAAGTTGAAGCGCAAGGCAAAGGAAACAATGTCAGAGCTGAAAAAAGTTACTTGGCCTACTTTTGGTGATGTCTGCAAAAAAACAGGCGTTGTCTTGGTCGTAGTGCTTGTCTTTGCAGTTGTGGTCTTTGGCATTGACTATTGCCTGGGACTTTTGATGAATTTGCTGAAAGGATAACAGGAGGGGGAAATGGAAGACAAAGATTTACAAATGCAAGATATTGAAAATCAAGAAAATCAAGACGCAACCTTGCCTGAAACCCAAGTTCAAGACAATGACGCGACCGCGACAAATGCAATTGATGAGGTTTCGCCAGAGCTTAGCGAAGATCAGAAGGCATACAAAGAGTTTGTTGACAGCTTGCCAGCAAAATGGTACGCGCTCCATACTTTTTCAGGCTATGAAAACGTTGCAAAAGAAAACCTTGAAACCGTTGTTGAAAAGTTCAATTTGCAGGACAGAATTTTCGACATAGTCATTCCGATGGAAGATGTTGTTGAAGAGAAAAATGGCAAAAAAAGACTTGTGCAACGCAAAGCAATGCCATGTTACATCTTGGTCAAGATAAAATATGCCGATGACCTTTGGCACAATATTACTCGTACACGCGGCATCACTGGCTTTGTTGGCCCAAACGGCAGACCACTTCCACTTACTGATGATGACATAATTCGCCTCAGACTTGAAAAAATCAAAGTTGACGTTGACCTTAAAGTTGGCGACAAAGTTGAGATCATTGACGGCGTTCTTGCAGGGCAAATCGGTACAGTTACAGCAATAGACACCGAAACGGGTCATGTTTCAGTCAATGTTGAATTGTTCAACCGAGAAACATCCGTTGATGTTGAAATGTCACAAGTTCGTAAAGCAAACATATAACACAAAATTGTTATTTCGCGCTTTTCGCAAAGAAATATTGTCCGTCATGACAATAAACTGTCAAAATCGTGGGAGAACTTTTGCCAAAGTTCAATATAACCACTCATAGGAGGATAAAAATGGCAGAAAAGAAAGTCGCAGCAGTTGTAAAATTGCAACTCGATGCAGGCAAAGCCACAATGGGACCTCCTGTTGGTTCATCACTTGGACCACATGGAATCAACCTTGGAAGCTTTGTAAAGGAATTCAATGAGAAAACCGCCGCTCAGGCAGGACTCAAAATTCCAGTAGTAGTGACCATCTACGCAGACAGGTCATTCACGTATGAACTCAAAACACCACCAGCAGCTATTTTGATTATGAAAGCTATTGGTCTTGAAAAGGGTTCAGCAGTACCAAACAAAACAAAAGTCGGAACTATCACAAAAGCGCAAATCAAACAGATTGCCGAAACAAAGATGCCAGACCTTAACTGCACATCTATTGAATCAGCTATGTCAATGATTGCTGGTGCAGCTCGCAGTATGGGCGTAACCGTGGTTGACTAGGGGAGGAAAAGATGAAAGTTACAAAGAAAATCAAACAGGCAAATGAAATTTTGACTGAAAGGTCATATGACATTGAAAAAGGTGTTGAAACTCTGCTTGCAATGCCAAAAGCAAAGTTTGACGAAACAGTTGAACTTCACATCAGACTTGGTGTTGATGGCAGAAATGCTGACCAGCAAGTTCGCGGTGTCTGCATACTTCCTCATGGGACAGGCAAGTCGCTCAGAGTTTTGGTCATCGCAAAAGGCGATAAAGCCGATGATGCTGTAAAGGCAGGCGCAGACTATGTTGGCGCAGAAGACATGATAGCCAAAATCCAAAGCGGTTGGCTTGATTTTGATGTTTGTATCACAACACCAGATATGATGGGTCTTGTAGGTCGCGTAGCTCGCGTTCTTGGACCAAAAGGCTTGATGCCAAACCCTAAGAGCGGTACAGTTACAATGGACGTTACAAAGGCTATCAATGACGCAAAAGCTGGTAAGGTTGAATACAGACTTGACAAAACAAACAATGTTCACGTCATTATTGGAAAAGTAAGCTTTGGTAAAGAAAAGCTTATTGATAACTTCAATACAGTTCTCGAAGCTATCATCAAAGCAAAACCAGCGGCAGCAAAAGGACAATACTTGAAAAACGTTACAATCGCTTCAACCATGGGTCGCGGTGTAAAAATCAATGTTGTAATGTAAAAATTACAACAACATACAAAGCATACAGAAAAACTGTATGCTTTTTTATAGTCCATTAAGGTCTTGACAATTAAATATAGGGTCTGTTTATGTTAGACATAGACATTGATAATGAAAAAAGCTTCTGCAAAATTGCAGAAGCTTTTTTGTTTTTATCAATAAGCATGTTTATTTTACTTTTTGACGCTTTCTCAGTGAAATGGTGATCCATACAATCGCAATTACAGCGGCAACACCGATCACGATTGCAATGATTGCAAATGCGTTCAGCGGTTCTGATTTGATTACCTTGTATGAGTACATCAGTTGCCCACTCATTGAATATACTTGAATGAAGTATGTTCCTGTATTCTGAATTGTGATTACATAGTTTACGCCATAGTCAGCAAGATTTTCGCTTGTAAATTCATATCTGTCTGAACCGATTTGTATATAGCAATCACCCATTGCGTTATACAAGTTTGCGACATTAAACCGTACAGTGATATTTTTTGTTGTGCTGTCGCCCTCTTTGAGTGAAATTTCAAGAGGAGGCGTGTTCATATTGATCCAGAATTTGAAAGTGAATGTTTGATCAGCCGCAGCGCCAAGAGATTTGTCATTTGTGTTGATTGTGATTTGGTATCTTCCTGAGCCCGTTTTTGAATCAAGATAGTTGATCAAAAGCTGTGAAAGATATGCCTTGCCATCAACATTGACAGTTGTAAAATTGCCGATATTGATAAGGTTTTGCGTAATGTCAACGCCATCTTTAATCACGCTTTCAATGTAGTAGTTTTTGTACTGTACAAATTCATATGCATACCTTGATTCATTTTCGTTCATAAGCACGAAATTGAACTCTTCCTCTCTCAGCGGTGTGCCATACCTGCTTGTTGCTGTGAATGTCACTGAGTAATATCCTGGTTGAGTGAACGAATAGCTGTAATCTTGCACTTGATAGCCAGTATAATCTCTGCCATTAAGTTTTACGCTGATTACAGGGTATCCCGAACCCAAATAGTACGATGCCAGATTGGTCAGGTTGAGCGTTACATTGCCATTGTAAACGGCATTGTTGACGCTTTCTGTCATTTTCTGCTCGCCTGTAAGGGAATCGGTGTATGTGACAGTGAAAGGCACAGTATTCAAGAATATCAAGTCAATGTACTGGCTGTTTTGGAACATTTGAACATTTGCAGGACTGCAAGAGTCGTACAGCCTAATGCGATATGTTCCAGCTTTATCAAGATAAATGTATGACTTGTTTTCGCTTGTAGGGTAAATGGTAGGGTTGATTTTTACATATGAGCCATTGAAAAGCTTATTTACTTCAATATTGACTTTGTTCTGCTCAATACCGTAGTATGCAGTAAAATCAAGCCTCAGCCTGTCAAATGTAGACTCGGTGTCCTTGTTTGCGTCTACAAAGACGAAACTTTCTGTTTCAAGTGACTCTGTCTGACCAGATGTCGTCGTATATGTAAACTCAGACAGGATATCATTTGTTGGCTCAATATAAATGATAGTGAAATCGCCTCGTGACTCGCTGCATACGTAGTTGTAAATTTCAACGCATATGTCTGTGTCCGTGTACTCAACAGTAGGCGCGCTGATTGAAACATCAAGGTCTTCATTTGCAACAATCTGTATGCGGTTGAATTTATCATCATAGCTTACGCTTACGATATAGTTTGTGTCATGTTCAACGCCGTTGCGGTCGGTATACTTCATTTCAGATTTGCTTACTGGCAGTCCGTCAACTGTGATGTAATAGTATGATGTCGATGAATCCAGTATTGAAACCTTGAAAATTTGACACAAATTGGTGAAATACTCCTCGCTGTCATATTTGATCAAAATCCAATACTCGCCAGTCCCTGAAAGTGCACAGCCGCCATTAGAGTAGTGCGATGATGTAACATTCGACCAGGTTTGACCATTGTCATTTGACAAATATACGCTGTACGAATAGCCATCACGATAATGGTACACGCCTTCATAATTGTGTGCGCTGCCATCAGGGAAGTTTACACGAACTGTTTGTGAATATGTTGTTACAGCCTGAGCTGTCGCTGTGTATGGTCGGCCATTGAAGTATACAGTGGTGTTTGGCATTTCAGTAAACTCTTCTAGCGCCAATACAGTATTGTTTTTGTCAACAAAGGTTATTCCGCCTTGCATTACATCTGTCGCATTGCCTGACAGATACGGCAGAGCGTAATAAAGTCTGACTTGAAGTGTCTTAATTGGCTCGCCATCTTCTGTGTCAGTCACAACAATTCTGTACCACACGTCCCAAACATTTGCATCTTCTGGCGACTTGAATTTGTACACACTGATATTGTTGCTTTGCGGCTCGTATTCTATTGACTTTGTTACATCTTCATTATCTGAATTGTAAATTGTTACATTGTAAAGCAGGGTGTTGTACGAGAATCGGATTTCTTTATTCGACAGATATGTAACTGTGCTGTCGCTTTCAGTGATTTGGTAAATTGTGTCAGGTCCACTGATTTCTCTGTATGACACTTCGTTTGCAAGTTGTATCACGGTTGTTGTTTTGCCAAAGTTGTCGACGATTTCATACTTGACTTTTTGCGAGCTTGCAGCACCAAGGTTCACGCGTATTTGAAGTGTGGTGCTGTTGATGTAAGTGAAAGTGATGTATTGCACATCAACATATCCCTCTGCTGGCACCCATGTACCATAAGGTTGTTGGTTTGCAATCATGATTTCACGCCAACTGTCATCGCTGGAATTGTCAAACTGATAAATTCTGATTTGTGTTGGGAAGATGTAGCTTGAAGTTGTAGATTGATATTGTTCAAGCGTTGGCACACTGATGTTGAGTATCGCGCTTGTATGATTCGGGTCTTCAACTTTCTGCGTTGTAATGCTAGCGTCCATGATCGACAGATATGTGTTGATCAAACTGCCGCCAATTCTGTCTGAAAAGGTAATGCTATGCTTTTGTGCAGATGAGTCGACTGATTCGAATATTGATGAAAGCGCAATAGGCGTCATTTCCATGCCAGAAGCGCTGATTACAATCCTATAAACATATCCATCTTCAAGCCATGGGCTAGCCATGTATCTGATGGCGCTTTGTCCTGCAATCCTAATGCTTACCATGCACCAATCGTCTGACTGATATGAAAGCGAGTGCAGGGTAAATCCGCTGCTCGAGTAAATATTAAATCCATTGGTAATCTCTGCGGATAAAATATCAATTTCCTCAGTAAAGAAGTCGTTGGTGTAGGTGAGTGCAACAGGATTGATGTTTTCATCTTCTTCGAAAGATGAGTCAATCAGTTTCACAACGTACACAACCATATTGCCAGCATAGTCCATCTCTACAATTTCATAATAGCCGGCAACTAGCTCGTTGTCGCCATTGGTTGAGAGCCTGTAATAGTTGGTTGCTGAGAATGAATTTTTGTCCACTTGCGTGTAGGTTTCAAGTGAGTTTATTTCAGTGTAGTAGATATATTGAGTATCATATCTGAATGTTGTTGCATTACTTAAAGTGTTTACCAGTGTTCTATTGAAAAAGTCAGTTGTGACAACATAGCCGTAGTACTTCATTGCGCCTGTGCCGGCTGAGTATGAATAGCTCATGTTTGCAACTTGGTCGACTGATGTCAAATCTTGCTCAACATTATCATAGTTCGCGTACCTGCGCATATTCAATTCTTGGTAGTTTCGTGTGAGTATTGTCGTCGCCTGTTCGGTTGCGCTCATCAGTGTTTGCAGGTTGGACATAGGTGCTGATCGGTCAAAGTAGATCCTCTTTATTGCTTGGTTATAATATGTGCTGTTGTGTCCTTCATACTGCATGTAAATGGTCAAATAGCTGTTTGCTGTGTTCAAAAGATTTTCGCATTCGATTGTCAAATATCGAATATTTCCGCTTCCTTCAATCGAAGAAACTTCAAACAGGTCGCGGTTGTTTGGATAGGAGTTGATGGTGATGTGCTCTTCATCAATCTTTGCCATATACTGGCTGGTTGGCATTTCCCATTGAACGGTAATCTCGCTTGAATTTGTGTAGTACACATCGGCAGTATTGCCGCTTACTCTCTCGTTGCCAACTGATGAAATCTCATACCCGTCAGACCCAATCAGCGTGAAATCTGGCTCTTGCGAAACAATTTCAAATCCAAACTTATACAGGTCATAGAATGCACTGGATGTGCCTGCGTGACTTGACTGATACAATGTTACAACATAGCTGCCTGCCAAATAGAACGGCTCAGCAGGAGTTGCATTTTCAGGAACTTGCTGATTTCTTTCGCTTACCTCATAAAGCAGAAGATAGCCATTTGCAACATTCCCGTTTGAGTAGTAGTACTTTGTTATAGTCCGTCCATTTTCAACCACATTGGCAATCACTTCAACTTTCAACTCATAGTCTTTGATTGTTATGTTTTGCTCAATGTACTGCTGTGCTGCTTCTTGGCTTTGGTAGGCCTCTGAAAGCTTTACGCCTTCTACATATACATACCAAAGTCCATCGCCTTCGTCTTGTTTTGCTTGCGCTTTGCCATAGTATGAAAGATTGTTGTTGTACGAAGCCGAGTAGCTGTTTGTGTCTTCATTGTACTGTGACATTACAGTATATTTGTATTTTGGTACATACAAGCTCATTGGCAGCTTGTTGCCTGCAACAGAGTATATTGAAAGGTCTTCGTTTTCACCAAAGCTTTCTTTGGTATAAAATGAACCGTTTTGCAAGCCTGATTCATTGTATGATGGGAAAGAAACTTGTATTGAAGAGTTGCCTTCTCCGCTGTACATACTCAAAATGATATCGCCGCCTACAATGCTTTCAAGTGATGATGCCTGCTCGCCGTCTGGCCCTATTTCGGTTTGTACTGTTTCGCGTTGCGAAATCAAACTGAAATCATCAACGTCAAAAGTTATTGTTCTTCTGAAAAAGTCGTATTGGCTTGTTTCATTGTCTTGAACATACTCTCTTTCGATTACATATCTTCCTGCAAGAAGCGATCCTCCTGTGCCAAGTCCAAGTTCTCGTGTATACTCTTCGCCTTCCTCCACTACAACATCGCTGGAATATTCATAAAGAGGAATTCTCAACGTGTATTCATCTTTGATATCATAGTAGTAATAATATCGTCCGTCAACTTTCTCATACTTCTTTTCATACTCATAGTATGTTAGGTATACTGACTGCAAAACCGAGCCCTTTTCTGAGCGAGGTATGAATGATACTGAAATTTCATCATCAGCATTTATTGGAGTGAAGTAGGTAAATTTGTATGTCAAATCGCTCTCTACATATTCATCGCCATTTTCTGTCGTGCTGCTTGGTGGCAGGTGAGTATAGACTGTTTCACCGTTGTCATCATAGGAGTAAAGGTTGCCATTCAAACTGAAACTTGCATAGTCAAGGTTTACTCGTTCGTCGCCATCCTGACGATATACCGTCAGTTTTGCATCGTCCGAAGTAATATTGAATGTCAAGAATCCGCTTGGATAGTTTGTGTAGTTGTACAATTCATTATTGTATGACATGGTATTTGAACCATCTCTCAACAGGAATTTGTATGTGCCTTCGTTTGCCATGCCTTGGTCGTTGATGAGGTCAAGTTCAAATCTTGATATATCTTGGTATCGCTGATATGTGTCAGTATCAGGTGATTTTATATAAGATATGTCATTGATGCCAATTTTCAGGTAAGTTCCATTATAATTTGTAATGCCTGTTGACACCTGGTCAGAGCTTGCTGAGCTGCCCTCATTGACGGTTGGTGTGCTGATGTTGGTTACACTGAAAAGGTTGTCGCTGTTTTGTGTTACGCTGAAAAAACTTGACAGAAGCTGACTAAGTTTTGTTAAAGCGCTGGAATAATCTTCTGTGTAAGGGTAAGGAGTAATATTGGTATATTCCTCAATATTATCAATATAAATCGCTTTATTTTCTGCCCACTCCACAGTCAGTGTAGTGGAAATTTCTTCTGGGACAGACAGGCTTCCGCCACTTGTCAAAATTTGTCGCAATTCACCCATATTATCCATTGAGTGCAGTACGAATACAGGGCTGCTGTTGTCAATCAGATAAATTTCAAAACTGCTGTTGCCTGCCTGGTCATAAACTTCAAGAATGTAAAAACCATTATTTGACTTTACATATGTGGCGTCAATTGTCGAAGTAAATTGCTTTGAGTTTGCATACTCAGTCCATGAGCTGCTTGCAGCAAGGTCAATCTTGTACGAAACTGGCAGTATACCCTTGTTCACCCAGTAGTACAAAAGTTGAGATAATGTAGATTCACTTGTTTGTGATGAGTAGTAGTTGATTTCAGTCATTGGCAAATATTTCACTTGCCCATAAGTTGCCGCACCACTTGCTTTATCGTTCCATGAAAAGATTAATGGGTTGTTTGTGTTATATGATGAAATCTCGTTACCAATTCGGTATGTTGTGCTTGATGAATAGCTTACGTTTCGAGGATTTCTTATCGTAATTTCATTTGTATCAATGGTGAATGTTCTTACGCTTGGTTTTTCACTGTTTACAGAATTGATTTTGACGGTGAAAAGCGCGTTTGCATATCTGCTGCTGTTGTCAATCAAGATGCCATACTTGCCGCCGACATTTTCGTTATACTCTTCATCGCCTTCTTCAACACTCATTTCAAATTGTCTATATGCGAAGCCATAACTGCTCAGCTCGGTAATTGGTGTGTCATTGAAGAAATAGCTTCTTGTTGAATAGTCATATGCCGAAAGGGTAATGGTCACATTTGCGTCAAACTCATTGTTTCTTGCATTGTTCAGAATGTATACGCTTTTGTTTGTAAATCCAGATGTATACACCTCATCAAAGTCGCTGTCAAGTACGGTCACTGATGGTATTGTGTTGGTGATTTCAAAATAGAACACTTGATAGTGGAAGTACTCTCTTTGCAGCGTACCTGTTTCTGACATATAGTTGTCATACTGATATTGCACAATGTACAGATACACGCCAGGTTCGCTCTGATTAAATCCTTCAAAAACCTTGCCATTAGACAGCTCCAAACCGTTTTCACCTTCGCTTACTTTGTAATAATAGCTGAAATTAGTCGAAAGAATGGCATTTGACAAGAATTTAACAGGTGTCTGATTGGTTGATACAGGCTCAGGCGCATCAGCACTGTTGATATATCTTGTTGCAATCTCTTTCAAGGTGTTTGCATTCAGATTTGATGAATATGATGGTGACGCCATATTAATATTGTTGTATGGGTGGTCAGAGGCGGTGCTGACTTCATTTTCTCTAATATAGCTGTTCATTGCACTTGTAATGTCAGCAGTTTTAACATATTTTGCGGTATCAAGGTCAAATGTCTTCAACTCAACCGCACTTGGCTGATTGGTCGATGGGTCAATGTTCGCAAGGTCTGAGTATACTGCCTGATAGCCATATACATACAACCTTTGGCTTTTGTTTTGAAGCTGATTGTTGCCTTCAAGCTCATCGGCTAATGGCAGCTCATAAATGTTGCTAACACCATCAACATTGGTTTTGTAAAGGTACTGGAATGAAAGGTCATAGCTTCCCAGGTCAAACATAATCAGCCTTGCCTCTTCGCCAGACATCACTGCTTGAACAAAACTTGGGCTGACTTCATTTCCCTCGCTGTCAAGCTGCACAAACTGTCCATCGCGATAAACGACGCTTACTGTTGAAACTCTCTGGTCAATATCTGTATAGGTTACTGTAATTTGATAAATATCAGGGGCATATGTAAATGATGGCAGGTTGTTTACATCCAGCGCATATGCATAGTTGTAAAAATACATCATTGAGTATGTGTCAGAGGTCGTCAAGGTTGTCGATTGTATGCTTGCATTAGGCTGTATGTTTGGCAGACCGGTAATAGTGTCAAAATATGTATTACTGTTGAACATCATGAAAGTGTAGTTGATTGTCGCACTGCCAGGAACAAAAGTTACGCCGCCATTATTGGTGTAGAGGTAGTTGACTGAAATTACCAAAGTATAGCAGCCTTCGCGGTTCAAAGCAACAGTATTGCCGTTAAACATTTCCTCATCTGATATGCTAGTGTTCAGCTTGAAATCAACATCAAGTTTCTGCGGAGCAAAAGTTTGTCCATTTGGCACAAAAGGCTTTTTACTTTCGAAACGATAGTTTTCAATGCTTTGTCCTTGCATGAGGTTCTCGCCAGTTGCTCCGGCTGCAATTTCAGTGTTTGTCAAATTAAAGTACAGCGACATGTCATTTTGAAACCTGAAATAGTAATATTCATCTGGTGACGCATCATCAGGAATATAAGCATAGTTTTTTTCAGGATCGTTCTCATCGGTTGGATTTGGGTTTGTCACAAAATCATTCTTTGCGATTGACAAATTGACATTACTGCCGCTTTGCATCAAGAATATCTCATTCCCCACATGTCCAACAGCATTTGCCGCGTCGCCGCTGTCTGGCAGAGTAATGTCAAGGTACTGTGGCAGATCGTTTGAAATCTGCTCATAGTTTGGCCCTTCGGCACTGCTTGTCAGACTTGTTCTTTTGTCAGAAAAATGCAGCCCTGCGGCAGCAAAGCAAATCAGCACAAAAGCAAGCATAATTGAATTGAAAAGTTTTTGAACCTTATTCATGCAGTTTACCTCTTTTTGTTTATACTTTGATTTTATCATACCGCCGAAAAAAAACAAAGTAATTT
>CAMLUY010000019.1 GCA_946487985.1 uncultured Clostridia bacterium | reverse complement strand
TTTTCGTATTTTAAATTTTTCAATAATTTTATCTATCCATCTTAGCAATGGCTTTTCAATAATATTCTTGCGCAATAATTCAATTGCAGCGCCTATGATAAATATAACCGAAATGACGAAAAAAGCATACAAAATTAGCATGTTGTCAAAAGCAAAAGAGTTTGTATGAAAAATATTATTCCAAAGATATGGACTGATGTTGATATTGTCGTGCAAAAGATAGATTCCAAAGGTTGAACTTGCCATAATATTGACCACCTTGGAATGAAACTTAATCTTTTCAAACATCATAAAAAAATTTATTGCACAAAGCAGCATCAACAGTCTGTCAACTTCAAAGAAATTGTATGAAAATGAGTGCTGCAAAATAATTAAAGAAAAATACAGCAGTAAAAATGAAGGAATCAGAATTGAAAATTTTTGCAGCTCTTTGATAGGGTATAGCCTCAAATAGCTGCCAATCATGTAAATTATTATAAACATGAAAAAAACACTTGATATATTCATTGCAAATCGCAAAACCGTGTAGCAAAACAGCATAATTACTATCAGCCAGCCATGTTCGCTTTGAGAGTGCGATTTCAGCATCTTGTTTAGAAATGGAGACAACAAAAATATAAATACATAGCACGTTACAAACCAATACTCTACCATAACCACAGGCAGAACGGCATATGCAAGTCTTTTAGCCGAAAATTCAAATCCATTCAAGAAGATGGAAATAACATATAAAACTATTGAATAAAACCAGACCTGCAACATGAGCTTGATAAGTTTTCTAATGGTGAATTTCGTATTGATTAAAAAATAGCTTGATATCAGCATAAAAATAATAACGCCAAATTTCCCGCCAAATTCAAGGATTGTCAACACCCAGCTATTCAAGGTGCTAGCGGTTGAAAAATTGCCATGTACAACTAAATGATGCCCGATTATCATGAGCATGGAAATAATCCTAAGAAGTTCAAAAGATGAATTCCTCACCTTCGCTGACGAAGCAACTCCATCCGATTTTTTAGAACTAGGCTTTTTTGCACTAGCGTTATCATTATTCGCCTTTTTAATTTCAGGATTTATCTCTTCAATTTCGGCGCTTGTGTTTTTGATTTCAGCGTTTGGCTTTTTTCTATCTATGATTGCCTCTTTGAAAGACACATCATCCACCTTTTTCTGCGTATTACTTGTATAGTCCATATACAATATTTTGCCACACATACAGCAATTTGTCAATAGATAACTTCGCTGATTCAAGTTCATCAATTGATTCTGTTTTAGTGGTATCTAGAATAACATAACTCTCAAACAATAAATGACAAATTGCGAATAAGAAAGTTGTTTTAGTGGTATTTAGAATAACATAACTCTCAAACACTGCTTCGAAAAGCTCTGCTTGACGACCAGTTTTAGTGGTATTTAGAATAACATAACTCTCAAACAAGAAAAAATGAACCACACAAAGCATATCCGTTTTAGTGGTATTTAGAATAACATAACTCTCAAACTAGAATAATCTTCAAGAATATAATCCAAGTGTTTTAGTGGTATTTAGAATAACATAACTCTCAAACAATCAATAAGCATTGGGAAGCCTTCAAGGCGTTTTAGTGGTATCTAGAATAATATAACTCTCAAGCTCAACTGTCAAATTTACTTTATATTCCATTGTTTTAGTGGTATCTAGAATAACATAACTCTCAAACATATAATAGAAAATAAAAAAGGAGGTAATGGTTTTAGTGGTATCTAGAATAACATAACTCTCAAACATATCGGCGCTAAATGCTCCATATCTTGTAGTTTTAGTGGTATCTAGAATAACATAACTCTCAAACTATTTTGCAACATTGCTTGTTGACAGTGGTGTTTTAGTGGTATCTAGAATAACATAACTCTCAAACTAACGAAGAACCGATTGACGCATTGTGGGAGTTTTAGTGGTATCTAGAATAACATAACTCTCAAACTTATTGCTTGTTCTTCTGTTGAATAAGTTGGTTTTAGTGGTATCTAGAATAACATAACTCTCAAACCTATTTAAACTAACATTGCATAAAAGCATAGGTTTTAGTGGTATCTAGAATAACATAACTCTCAAACTATTTAATGCAAATGTATTGTCGAGATAAAGTTTTAGTGGTATCTAGAATAACATAACTCTCAAACACAGCAGTAACAATATCATCAATCCATTCTGTTTTAGTGGTATCTAGAATAACATAACTCTCAAACAATAATTCATATTTACAAAACATGAAAAATGTTTTAGTGGTATCTAGAATAACATAACTCTCAAACAACTATGATGCCGAAGAACTTGCAAATGCAGTTTTAGTGGTATCTAGAATAACATAACTCTCAAACTTGAATTTTGTTTTTTCTGGAACTTTTAATGTTTTAGTGGTATCTAGAATAACATAACTCTCAAACGGAGCAATACTGCTAATGACATATACTTTGGTTTTAGTGGTATCTAGAATAACATAACTCTCAAACTAATGTTGTGCTTTTTCTTTTGTTTCAAAAGTTTTAGTGGTATCTAGAATAACATAACTCTCAAACATTGTGTATATGAAAAATGGTAAAGTCTGGGTTTTAGTGGTATCTAGAATAACATAACTCTCAAACATGAGCGCATGCCCTTATTTGCCGTTTATTTGGTTTTAGTGGTATCTAGAATAACATAACTCTCAAACGGTTGCTTACGGCTTTATTTTTGCTTAATTGTTTTAGTGGTATCTAGAATAACATAACTCTCAAACCTCAAAGTGTTTGAAAGTTGGCTCGCTTACGGCAAGGTTATTCTTTTATCGGTGTTTTTATTGGCGTTGTCGATTGGCGATACCACTCAAATCCTGCATGTAAATAGTATAGTTCTTGTCCTCGTTTTTGTCAATCATTCACAACAAAATGTCGATGCTGTTTTTGCATAATACCGCAAAGATTGTTTCATTCATCAGTTTTCACTAGGTGCATCAGCAGATAAACTGCAAATGAGAAAAAATCGGCGATTTGCATATCAGTGTTGATGTTGTATATTTTATCAGTCACTCAACTTATATCACGCAGAGGTCTTCGTCAACAATTACTGTTTCACACTGCTCAAGCTTGTATTTTATATGGCTTTCAATCAAAAGCACTTTGAGTCGCATATAGTTGAGCATTTTCAGCAGTGATTGTGTTTGCTGCTGTGACAAAACATCACACAGGCCAATAAAAGCGACTACTTTTGTCTTGCCTGTCATATTCAACTGAACAAAGGACAAAATGTCATCGACAAGCGATTGCGATTTTGACACTTTGTAGCCCAACATTTTCGTGAAATTTTCATAGTCAATTTCATCAAGGCAGCTTATCGGTAAATCAGTTTTTTCAAGGATTTTTTCATTTATATTTGCAATCAGAACATTGAGATTTGAAAAATCCTCGATAAAATCGTTGTTTTTGAGAATATCTACAATTTGCGTTTGAACAGCATTGGTTGCCTTTTTGCTGGAAAGCAAATCGCTGTAATAGTCATAAAAAACCAGACATGATTTTGCAATGTCGATCAGCTGTCCGTCATACAGCGCAAAATCTCCTTGTTCGCCATTGCACTGCCCTACAAACTGCGCTGTCAATCTGTAAAATTCTTGTGAATTTTCAATCGCAAGCGCATAATTCATGGACTCATCAAAATTTATTTGCCTTGAAATATCAACGTGAACAAGCTTCATAATGTAATCACCCTGTCATTTGTTTGAATAATGTTGCTTTTTGATTTGCCTTTGAGGTACTCTATGCTCGCGTACTGTTTTTCGGTGACCTGCAACAGTTGAATCAATCCCCTGTCTGGCAAGTTTTTGTATATCTGCTTTTTCAGCAAGTTCGAAGAGTTGTTGTTCAAAACAAGCCGAGAGTATACAGACTCTTGCATCATGATAAAACCATTTTTTATCAAAAATCTGCGAAAGTTTCTGTATTCGGCAAGGTCTTTATTTGTAACCATTGGCAAATCAAAAAATACAATCAATCTCATAATTCTGCTATTCATAAAACCTTATCAATTCCACATTTTCATTATTGAGCGCATCAAACACGCTTTGGCAGTACACTGAAATGGCGTTTTCAAGATATTGCTGCTTGCCATTGATTCGTAGTTGCAAATTGAATATATCAAGAATTTTTAATCTGAAATCGCGTTCATCATTCTTATCATTGATGATTTTTACCGCCGTTCGGTCTATGATTATGCGGAATGGCTCCATCAAATCGCAGGATAGATTGAAATGATTGAATTCATTTTTGTGCCAAATGCCTAATTGGGTCAGATAGCCCGACCTGACAATTTCGCGATTGAAACAGGCAAGCAGCACCGCATAGCCATAGTTGAGCACCGCATTGATTTTCCCATCATTGCGCCTTTGGAAGTCTACGCCAAAAATTGAATTAAAGTACACTTTTGCAGCATGCCCCTCTCTGTTTGTCGCATCGCCCGCCACTACACCATCAATATATTTTCTGAGAAGCTCTGCTGATGGCTTTTCGCCAAGTTCTTCAAGATGCTTCGCCTGATGAAATATCTTCTTTTGCACAATCTTTTGCCAAAGGCTGGCCTTCACCTTTTCAGACCAGCCTGTTTGTTGCTTGATTTTGCTGACACTGTTGTAGTTGTTGTGCAGCGCCACCAGCTCGCTTTCAGGGTTGTGCTTTTCATCGCAAAAAATTATCTTGACATTGTTTTTGTTGAGCTCGCTTATCAGCGCGCATGTCAGTGAGATTGCGGTCGATTCGAGTATTAAATATGAAATTTCAGGTATGTAAATTTTGACCTCGCTTTCGCCGCGGCATATCAAATAGTTGAGTCGCAGGTCAAGCTTTGACCTGTTTTTTATCACCACCGTTCGGAAACCCATTTGCAGCTCACAATATAATGGTCTTTTTCAAAAGACCGGTGATTGACAAGATTTCCACCTTGACGTTTTTATCTGTAATGTCTTTATTCATCAATATAATACCTGAATTTCCAGCGCCGCCAATCAAAGTGAGGTCGGCCAAGGCTGCACCCGTGGAAAGCCTCTTGACAATCTGATACAAAACTTCTGCTTGACCAAAAACATCAAGCTTTTCGAAGTTCTCTCGCTTTGACTTCAAGGTCTCATTGAATCCTTCAAGCGCAAGCCCAGAGTAGATGTCTTTATCAAGCTGCTTTGTCATCATGTCAAAGATAGCAATGTTCTGCTCGGCCGACAGCGAAATCTCCTTATTGCCGTCCTTGGTTTTCGGTGAAAGAATGACTTTGCCATTTTCTTCAACCAAATGGTCAGTCTTTTTCTGGTTTTTAAGGTCGATGAATTTTACTATTGCTTTAATATAATCCTCGTCCTGCGGCTCGACAAACCATTCATTGGCGTTGTGCAAAATATATCTATTGCCCGTCTTGCCTGCAAGCAGATATCTGCCCTTGCCAATCACAAGCGTAGATTTAATGTTCAGCTTGTCCACCAAAAGCACAGGATTTTTCAGGTTGTTTGTTGAGACAATATAGTCAAAATATTTCTTGTCTTTGTCTGGGTCGTTTCTGTACTTTCGCAAAATGTAAATAGGCAGTGTTTCAATGGTCTTTCGCCGTGGAGCAGGCTGCCCCTTCTTGCCTTTGCCATCACTTTCAAAAACCATAAAATATGCCGCAGCCATGTTGTTGTAGCCGCCATATTTATCAAAATCAGAAAGAGGATTGCCTTCGCCCTTCAAGCTGATTTTAGCCTTGGTTTTCGGATCGTTTTTTGCGCTTTTATACACGGTGTCATCATAAAATCCGCCGTTCTGATTTGAATAGCTCAAATAGCTGATTTTGCAATCATTATGTGAAACAATATCTTTGATGCGAGCAATATCCTTTTGCCCGTTCCAGATGATGTCGCCAGTTTTAAAATCCTTGACCTCATTTTCAAACAATTTTTTGATATTTTTTGTTAAATTTTTATTTTTTGTGTCATTTTTGTAGAAATTTCTCGGGTCATCTGTAAACCTGTTGAACAATATGTTGCCAACAACGGCATTGAGGTATGCGTCCTTGGCATGATGTAAATCGTTCACCTCACGACATTTGTAAATGTCAAATTTGTTCCTGAACTCGCTGACATATTTTGCTTTTGAGTATACTATATCTCGCGGATCATCAACAATGTTTTTCAAAAGCTCAATCACCGCTTTTGCTGTTTGGTTGGTTTCAACAAGCGACCTTGCAATGAATCCGCCCAGTTCGGCATCTGACAACGGTTGCTTTCTGACAAGCCTTGAATATTTTTCCTCTGACATTAAGTTGCATTGCCGTAATATCTGCCAAAAGCCCTGCTGTTTGGTTGCCCAATCAAACTTTGAGGAAATCGGATAGCAATCGCTTTTGTTTTTATTGTATTCACTTTTTACAAGCACTTTGTTGTCAATGCTGTCATCTTTAATGATTGATTGCGGTATTATGTGGTCAACATCATAGGCGTGCTCGTTGTAAAGCTGTGAAAGGTCAATCGGCTCGCCCGAGTAGGCGCACTTGCCAAGTTGGAGGAAGTAAAGGTGAAGCTTCTCACTTCGAAGAGCCGCATCGTCTTTTTCATTCAGCTCGCTGAAAAGTCTGTCAAGGTCTACGCCGATTTCTTTGACCTTATCGGCAAAGTTTTTTGATTGATATTGAGCGAGCAGATTTGTACGCCTTGAAAGCTTGCGGCCTGCATCACCCTTGGTTTCATCATGGCGTGTCACTTCAACGAAAATCTTGTCTGGCTTTTGTCCCATGAGCTCAATGATTTCATTTATTATATTTACCGCCTGCCATACACCGCGCTTGACCGCTGGCGAGCAGTAAAGTTCGCTTACGTCCTGATATGTCAGGTTTTGCGAAAGCTTTTTTTCGCGTTTTGCAAGTTCATCACCAAGCGTGTAGTCTGAATTGTAGATGATTTCTTGCAAGTTTTGGTTTGTCTGGTAAAGCTCATCAATAATGCTTGTCAATTCGCCTGTCGCTTTGTTTGCAAATTTCAGATCAGACAAAAACTCCTTTGACAGCCTGCCCCAGCCTTCAAAGTTGAGGCCTTTGAGCTTGGCGATTGTGTTTTCGTCTAGCACATCCCCATAGATTCGCTGCAAACGCTTTGCTAACCTTGCCTTATCACTCATTACGGTGTGGAAAAGTATGATGTCTTCAATTAGCTGGATATTTTTCTCTACAAAATCCTGACCAAGAATGTTCGAAAGTGTAAAGTATGATGACATATCGTTGGCAAATTCTTTATCAATGCCAGAAATTTCAGTGCTTTTGACTTCTTGCTGTGAAATTATGCCTTCGCCAACCAAAAATTCTTTCAGCAATTTTACCGAAACCTTTTTGTTGCGTTTGAAGAGGTTGTCAAAAATGTTTTGCTTTAATTTTACATCAATGCTGTTGCCATTGATTTTTATTTTATTCAGTTCATTCAGGACTCTGAAACTCGAATAAAGTATTGATTGTTTTGGCAGCACGTCGCAATCTTTGAGATATGTGCATTTATTGGTCATTTTTTTGATGAATTGGTCTTCGGCTTTGTCAAAGTCTACTATTTTTTCAAACGTCCACGGATAGAGCGGTTCATCGCTCTCTTTCTGCGCCCAGCCAAAATGATTTTCCTCATTCTTTGACTTGCCGATTGGACCAACAAAATATGGCACTCTGAAATTGAAAATTTTGACTATTTTTTCTGCATTTGTCAGACCTGAGTCATCTTTTTTCTGTAAAAACGGATATTTTTTACTGCTGGTTTCAAGTATTTTCAAAAGCTCTTTTTCATAAAGCTTATGCGGAAAGACTGCGTTGGACTTTATTCGCTGTCTGAGCATGAAGTTGTCATTTTCAATTTCTGTAAGTATTTGGGCTTTTATTTTTTCAAACTCGTCATCGGCAGGAGTTTCTGGCGGACAGGCAAGAATTGATTTGATGTATTTGTAAAAGTTTTCGCGCGTTCTGGCGCTTGCGCTTGCAAGTCCCACCACCTGCTTTTTCCCACCAGACTTGGAGTTTGAAATGTACAAAGGATAGTTGACAAAATTGAGCTTTTTTGAGTCCACTTTTTCAGATAGCGGATTTTTGAACATATCATACTTTTTCGATGGATAGTACTTTGAGATGAATTTTTTCAGCTGAGCAAGCTGCTTGCGATGGGTTTCATAGCGAGCCACACCAGCCTGACAGATGTAGTCATTGTCGCCGAGTATCTTTTTAAGCTGCAAAAGCGAGTAAATGTCGTTCAGTCTGTCGATTACAACAAGCTGCTCGTCTGACAACAGAGCCGAAAGGTTTTGATACTGTTCTACCGCGAAGTTTTCATCGCCGAAAGCAAACTTCACGCTTTCCTCAGTACCAAAAAAATCTTTGGTGTTGCCTTTACCGTCAAGCATGGCGTCAACAATCTTTTTCTCAAATTTATCTGCAGCGCCAAGAATCTGATAATACTTTTGTTTTGTGTCCTTGATGCCTTTTGATTTTTGCAGCGCTTCAAGAAGGTCTTTTTCGGTATCAGCGCCAATTTTTTTAAGCGAAATGCTGCCGTCAAGCAAATCGTTCAGGGCATCAATCAGTTCATTGAAAGAATATGTAAGCGAGCTGTTTTGATTGTAGTCGCCCTCATACAAAAAGTGTCCCCTGCGCTTGACAATATTGTGGATTGCCAGGTAAAGCAGCCTCACATCATCGGCAGGCTTTTCAGTCAATTCCTTTCTGAGATGGTAAATCGTAAGGTATTTTTTGTAATAATCCCTGTCTGTAAAATTTTCGCCGTTCATTTTTCCGTGAAACAGCGAATCTTTTGAACTAAGCAGGCCGTTCATTTGCGCTTTGTCTTCAAGAAAAAGACTGCTGTATTTCATTCGCGGCAAAAAGCCCTTATCAAGTGGTTCAATCTCGCTCGCAAAGACCTCTTGCAGCCAGGAAAGTTTGAGCTTGCGTCTGTCAAGGCGTCTTCGGCCGCTGCGCTTGGTTCGTCTGTCAGCAGCGCTTTCTGCTTGGTCAAAAAGCCTTGCGCCCCAAGCCTTTTGCCCCTTAATGCGAACAAGGTTGTATTTGTCATCTACTACGGCATAGCCCACACTGCCTACGCCGATATCGAGCGCTATCGAATAGTTTTTCTTCATTTTGCTTGACTCCTTTGTGAAAATTTGGTATAATGATGATGTTTAGAATAACATAACGAGTTCAAATACATTTATTCTAAGCACAGCATCAGTGGGTGCGAGAAGAAGAACCGAAAGGTTCTTCTTTTTTTGTCAAAAATGCGTCATTTTTGTTGAGAATATTATATCAGACATGCAGCCACGTTTACAAGCAAAAAGCAAACTCTTTTTTCAAAATAAGTTTTTCAGTGTTTGAATTTTATTTGTTTTTCAAACTGACTTAACAAAAAAAACAAGGTTGCAATGGTTTTATTTTTCCACTATCGCCTTGTTTTTTATTATTCTATTTTAAATTTATTGTCGTGCAGCCAAAATGGCGTTTCCACTATCAAAAGCCCATTTTTTTCTTTTTATTTGAAATAAAGATTGCGACAAATGTGCCAATCAGCACCACTGGCAGACCGATAAACACAACAGCTGTAAGTATCGGGCTTTTTGCGGTTGATTTTACAGATATCGAAAGTTCGAAAATTGGATTTTCAGCAGTTTGATTTTCGTATAGCTCAATTTTGAAATCGCCTTGGTTGTCAAATGTGTACAGCAGGTTTTTGTTAGTCGTCCAAAAACCATTCACAACCGTGTCACCATTTATAATTTTCACATAGACATCTTTATCTGTTGTCAGGAATATGTTTTCGCCAGCTTTAATTGTTGTCAATGATTGACCATTTTCAAGAGGTTTCTGGTTTAAGTATACATTTACAGTCGGTGTCTGAGGCGGCGTTTCTGGCTCGGTCAATGTCAAATCCAGCGCTACATCGTAATAGCATGAGCTGCCAGTCGGCGTAAACCGAAGCACATAGTTGCCGCTTGAAAGTTGTGAGAGTGGAAGGATATGCTCGGCGCCTGCCTCTGACGATGAACTTACAAGCGATGACGCTGACAGTATGTCAAGAAATACATCAGTCGAGCTTGTCAAAGTCACTTCTTCATCACTTGCTGCCTGAATGTAATTTGTTTGCTCAAACGAAAGCGGCTGGCTGCTGCCATTTTTAATCGCCGTCAAAGTGAAATCTTCTGGCGAGCAGCTTCCATCAAGTGCTGAGTAAAGACTGCTGTAAAAAAGCTGGTGCCCAGCGTCTGTCAGATGTGGGTCAAGCAAATAGCTCAGCTCGGCTGAAATTGCATTTACGTCAAGCGCTGTTGGGTCTGTGACCGAAATCACATACGGTGACGATGGTGAGTTTCTGATTTCATCTTTGACCAAAATTAAATCTTTGTAACTGTTGATGCCCTCTGAACTGTACACGCTGTCAAAAGAATTATATATGTCGACAAGGGTCAAGTTTTGCACTTCGCCACTTGATTGCAGCCTGCTGACCGCATCTGAAATTGTTTTGTTTATCGTGTGCTCAAAAGCCCCTGTTGCGCTCAGATATTTTTCAGTGAGCGATGAGAAGTCTATCGATATTGTCACATTTCTTTGAATGAAATAATCTATTTGAAGGTTCAGCTTCAGCACCACGTCCTGGTATGGATTATACACTGTTGTTACTACTACATTGGCCCTGTCATTAATGTTTGCCAAGAATTGTCCCAGCTGATTTTCAAAATTGTTGTAAAAGTATTCTGCGCCTTCGGCCATAGATGTTTCAATATTTTCAACTATCGTCGCTTGCACTTGTTCGCTTGTCGCTGTTCCTGCAACGATGTCAAGCAAAACGCTTTGCAGTCCTGTTTGGATTGCCGCAACTGCCTGCCCCAAAATATCGTTTGCGCCTATGCAGACTGTGACCAAGGTCGCTTCGTCAAGCCCATCAACGCTCTGATAGACATTGACAAAATCGTCAAGTTTATCGCTTGCGTCAGCATGGTTTTGATAATTCACATGCACGCCTTGGGCTTCAAGCTGGTTTACAAGCACATCGGCATATCTGTTTTTGGTGTAGTAATTGCTGCCATCATCGTCAACTTTTTCAAGCAAATTCTCATTCCCATCGTCGCCGTTTTTCGTGATGACTGTGCCCTCGGTAATTGAATCACCGAATGCAAAATATGTAATGTTTGCCGATTGCTGGCTTTCTGCCACTGCAAAAGTTGCCACATTCAAAACTGGCAGAAGCAAAAAGGACAGACACAGCAGTAACCCCGAAAAAATTGAAATCTTTTTCATATCAACTCCTTGGCTTAGTATAGCACAAGTTGCTTATTAAAGCCAATCAAAATCCAAAAGTTATTCATACACTTTTAGGAAACAAATCGGTCAAGCCAAAATTATAACATGTAATTCGGTTGACAAATATTACTTTCAAAAGGCAACACTTCGCTCATTTCTCGGTGGGAAGAACAAAAAAGAGTGGGCTCGTCCACTCTTTACCTTTGGTAGAGATGAGTGGACTCGAACCACCGACCGAGGTATACTTATATTCGCTTCGCTCATACCTCGGTGGGGTTTCAAAATAAAAAAAAGTGGACTCGTCCACTCTTTACCTTTGGTAGAGATGAGTGGACTCGAAC
>CAMLUY010000018.1 GCA_946487985.1 uncultured Clostridia bacterium | reverse complement strand
ATGCTTGACAAATCATGTCAATTAAAATATAATTGTAAAGCATGATGTTATATATTGAAGGAGGAAAGAAATGGCAGTTCCAAAGCATAAGGTCTCAAAAGCAAGAAGAAACACAAGACATTCTGCAAACTCAAAAGCAGTTTTGCCAACACTTGTAGAGTGCCCACAGTGCCACGAGATGAAAAAACCTCACACTGTTTGCAAAAAATGTGGCACATATAAAGGTGAGACCATTATTGAAAAGAAAGAAGAAAAGAAATAATTTACAAATTAAATCTCTCGACAAAGTTTGCGAGAGATTTTTTATTGTTTTGCAATTATATAAAACATTAAAATTATTCCATATATAGTATTACAAATGTCAGACATAATACTATATAAATTGGTTTATTTTTAATATAAAAATAATCAAAAATTATTTTGCAAAGCTGAAATTTTTTGGTATTATGTTTGATGAAAGAAAACATACATCAAGGAGAGTGAAAATGAAAGTTGTAGTAGACGCGTTTGGCGGAGATAATGCGCCGCTTGAAATTGTTGAAGGGGCTTTACTTGCAATCGAAAAAAATAAAGACCTGGAAATAATCCTTTGCGGGAAAAAGGATAAAATAGAAGAGATTTTGAAAGGTCGCACAGAAAGAATTGAAATCGTTGATGCGCAAGACGTAATCACGAACGAAGATGTGCCAACAGATGCGATAAGGCACAAAAAAGATTCATCGCTTGTTCGTGCATATGACATTTTGAAAGAGCGTGATGATGTGATTGGATTGGTCAGTGCTGGCAGCACAGGCGCTGTGCTTGCAGGGGCTATAATGAAAATTGGCCGCATTAAAGGCATTTCAAGGCCTGCTCTTGCCCCAATTTTGCCAACGAAGAAAGACAGCGATGTAATCATCATTGACAGCGGTGCGAACGTTGACTGCAAGCCAGTCAATCTTTTGCATTTTGCTCTTATGGGCTCAGCGTACTACTCAATAGTGTACAATGTTGAAAAGCCAAGAGTTGCTCTTCTCAATAATGGCGCGGAAGATGAAAAGGGCAACGAGCTTGCAAAGGAGACCTTCCCACTTCTGAAAAACGCACCGATTAATTTTATAGGCAATAAAGAAGGCCGCGATTTCATGAGTGGCGATGTTGATGTCATGGTTGCAGACGGCTTTGCAGGGAACGCGCTGCTGAAAGGCACAGAAGGTGCGGTAATGGCAGTGATGTCAATTTTGAAGAAAAGCATCAAAGCTCACTTTTTCAGCAAAATAGGCGCACTGTTTATGAGCAAGACTTTCAAAGAAATCAAAAACAGAGTGGACATTTTGAATAAACATGGCGGCTCACCACTGCTTGGTTGCAAAAAGCTTATTGTAAAGAACCATGGTTCTTGCAAGCGTCGCAACATACTTTCCTCAATAGAGCAAACTATTGTTTTGCATGAAAATCACCTCAATCAAAAGATTGAAGACGCAATTTCAAAAATAAGCGAAAATGTGGTGGAATAGTCTACAAAAGGCGGGCAAATGAAACTTGGATATGAATTTAAAGATAAAAAACTTTTACAGCGCGCATTAACTCACTCTTCAAAATCAGATGACAACTACGAGCGATTGGAATTTTTGGGCGACAGCATTCTGGATTTTTTGGTTGGTGAATATTTTTTTCAAAATTGCAGCGATGCCGAAGGCAAATTGACAATGCTGCGCAGCCACTACGTGTCTGAAAATTATCTTTCACAAATTTTTGATAAATTAGGTATTGAAAAAAATGTTGTTGTCGGAAAAAGCTATCAGGGCAAGCTTTCCAAGGCAATCAAAGCAGATATTGTTGAGGCGCTGATTGCAGCGATTTATCTTGATGGAAAGCAAAAGGGGCTTGCGCTTGCACGAGAATTTATACTCAAAAATTTTGACCTTGCAGGATACAAAAATATTCAAGATGACAACTATAAGTCCAAGCTGCAAGAACTTGTACAGGGCAATTTCAAATGCAAAATGCAATATATCACCGAGCCGAGCGAAAATGGTTTTGAATCATCTTTCTTTATGGACGAAGACAAGATTTCATCGGCCTGTGGGAAAAGCAAAATAGAAGCCGAGCAGCAAGCCGCAAAACTTGCGATTGAAAAGCTTTTCTTGCTGCCTAAAAAACAGGATTGACGCGCTTTTTAAAACTGCAAAAATCATTTTGCTCATCAATGAAAATTTGCTATAATAAAGAATAAATTATTAAAAAAATATTTAGTTGAAACAAAAAAATCAAATTGAATATTGGCAATGTTTCGACAAAATACGCACTTCGATAAAGGAAAAAGTTATGATATTTAAAAAGATTGAAATGGTAGGGTTTAAGTCATTCGCAGACAGAACTGTGATTGAGTTTAATGACAATTTTACCGCAATAGTTGGCCCAAATGGTTGTGGGAAAAGCAACGTTTCAGACGCAATACGCTGGGTGCTTGGCGAGCAAAGCCCAAAAACTTTGCGCGGCGACAGCATGCAGGACGTAATTTTCAATGGTACTGAAAAGCGAAAAAGCCTTTCCTATTGCGAGGTCACGCTTACTTTTGACAACAGTACAAGATTTTTCAATTTTGACTATGACGAGCTGGCAATTACCAGAAAGTTGTATCGCTCAGGGGAAAGTGAGTACCTCATCAACCGAAACACCTGCCATTTGAGAGATATCACAAACCTTCTTTACAACAGCGGACTTGGTAAAAATGGCTATTCAGTAGTCAGCCAAGGTAAGGTTACCGAACTTGTAGACGCAAAGCCTGAAAACAGGCGTGCAATGTTTGAGGACGCTGCCGGAATATCAAAGTATAAAAACGACAAAAAGGAAGCCGAGCGCAAACTTGAAAGAACAGATGAAAACTTGACTCGTGTCAAAGACATTCTTTCAGAAATAGAGCGCCAGATGGGGCCTCTCAAAAAGCAGGCTGAAAACGCAAAGAAATATTTGGAGTACAAAGACAAGCTGAAAGATTTGGAAGTAAACGCATACATCTATCAGTACGAAAACGCCAACGATGTAAAAGAAAAAATCAATTTGAAGCTTGATGCAATAAATCGCCAAATTGATATCAGACAATCTGATGCAGATCAAGCAAATGCCGCTTACGACAAGGCCATGTTTGACCTTTCAAATTTTGATAAGACTTTGGCACAACTCAACGAGAAGATTCTTCAACTGACTGTAAATCTTGAAAAACAGGAAAGCGAAACCAAGCTTGCTCGTGAGCGGATAAACTTTACCTATAAAGAAAATGACAGACTCAACCTTGATCGCAGCAACAGCGTTACAGCTATGGATGCTTGCGAAGAAGAACTGTCAGCAAAGACCCGAAAACTAGAAGAGTTCAAAGTAGACCTTGAAGCGCTCGAAAAATCCTTTGAAGAGCTGTCAGAACAGTATTTGTCTATTGCAAACGAACTTACACTAAGCGAAGATGAAGCCGGACAAGGTCAACAAAAGATTATTGAAACTTTGGGTTCATTGAGCGATATTAAAAGCTCGGTTTCAAGACTTTCTGCCGAAAAGGAGCTGCTTGAAACAAACCTTGCAAATCTCAAAGAAGACCTTGTCAATCTTGAAGCAAAGCGCAAAGAAAATAAGTCTTTCTTTGACGATTGCAAAAGCAAAGTAGAGGGCAAAGAAAACCAACTTGAAACTCTGAAAAAAGACATTGAAAGTGTTGCAAGTAAAAATTTCCTTGCAGAGCGGCAGCTTCGTGAACTAAGCAATGAAAAAGCCAATTTGATAACCCAAATTAAAGTTTATGAAAACAGGAAAAAGCTGTTGACAGACTTGCAAAATGAATATGAAGGCTACTCATATGCCATCAAGAAGATTTTGCGTGAAAGCGATAAAAACGCAGCACTAAAAAAGAATATTGTGGGCGTTGTTGCTTCGCTGATTAAAGTTCCTGAGAAGTTTGAAACAGCTATTGAAGTTGCTCTTGGCGGCGCGGTGCAAAATATTGTCACTTTTGATGAAGACGGTGCGAAAGAGCTTATCAAGTTCTTGAAGGACAATTCATATGGCAGGGCTACATTCTTGCCTATTACCTCAATGAAACGACGCGACCTTGATACTCGCATGCTTGAAAACAAGCCTGGCTGCTTTGGCGTAGCTTCATCGCTTGTTGACTATGACAAAAAGATTGACAATGTTGTCAGAAATCTTCTTGGCAGCACGGTAATCGTTGACACGCTTTTTACCGCTGTGAATATGGCCAAGGCGACAAAATATGCATTCCGCATAGTAACGCTTGACGGTGACGTAGTCAACCCACAGGGCTCGCTTACTGGCGGCAGCAAGAAGGCTGAATCATCAAATCTGATGGGCAGAGAGCGCGAGATAGAAACCTTGGGCGATGAGATTATCAAGCTGACAAAGCGCGTCGATGAAATCGGCAAACAAATTGAGGAGCAAACAGCAAGCTTTGAAAACCAGAAAAATGCAGCGGCAACATACAATGAACAGCGCAACAACTTGGAAATTGAGCTTGCTTCCGAAAAAGAAAGACTGAATAAATACAATTCCATTCTCGTCGAGGTTGACGATAATATCAAAGTTGCAGAAATGGAGTCAACTACGGTTGAAAACAAAATAAAGCTTCTCACAAGCGAACTTGAACGATCAGAAAAAATAGAAAGCGCGCTGTCAGGCAATAAGGTTGACGCTGACGAACTTATCAAAGAGAAACGAGAAAAATTCGAAAAACTTCGCAACCAAAGAGATGAAATCAACAACAATATTCTTACAGTTAAAGTAGAAATTGCTGAGGTTAATGAAAAAATCAAATCAGCACAATCTGATGTTGAGCGTTTGCAAAACGAGCAGGGGCGATTGAAGATGAGCATAGCCTCCATTGATGAGCAGCTGAAAAAGAATGAAGAGTTCATTGACTCTTGCGAACAAATGATAAAAGAAAAGCTGTCAGCTGCGCCATCATCAGAGAAAAAGACCGAGCTTGAAGAACAGCTTGCTCGCCGTTCGCGTGTTGAAGATGACAAGGCTAAACTCTCGTCAGAAATCAAGGAACTCGACAGTAAAAAGGCGGCTTTATCTGATGAAATATCATCACTGCGTGACAAAAAATTCCGCGAAGAGATGAATTTGTCAAAGGTTGACACCGAACTTGAACAGATGCAAGAGCGTATTTATGAAGAGTACTCACTTTCGTATTCAACATGCCTTGAACATAGGCGTGCGGATTTTGATATCGAAGTTGCCATGCCTGAAATTGGCAAGCTGAAAAAAGACATCAGTGCACTTGGCTATGTCAATGTCAACGCTATTGAAGACTGCAAGGCGCTGCTTGACAGATATGACGACCTTAATGCTCAGGCGCAAGACCTTGAAAAGGCGCGAGATGACCTTCTCAAAATCATCAAGGATCTTTCTGGCATTATGATAGAAAAGTTCAATAATGAACTTAATCGAATCAACGAAAGCTTCAAGCTTACCTTCCGCGAGCTGTTTGGCGGAGGTACAGCAAAACTGGCTCTTTCGGACGAAAATGACCCACTTGAATCTGGCGTAGAAATTTTCGCGCAGCCACCTGGCAAAAAGATACAGAACATGACTTTGTTGTCTGGTGGTGAAAAGTCGTTGACTGCTATGGCCGTTATATTTGCAATACTGCGAATCAAACCATTGCCATTCTGCCTGTTTGACGAAGTCGAAGCCGCTCTTGATGATTCAAACGTAGAAATTGTTGACAAATATCTGAAAAAGCTCTCAGGGGAAACGCAATTTATCCTGATAACTCACAAAAAGCCAACTATGGAATATGCAAATGCTCTTTTCGGTGTTACAATGGAAGAAAAAGGTGTTTCAAAAATAGTTTCAGTTCTGCTTTCAGATGCAATCAAACATGCTCAGGAGGGTTAATAATGGGTATTTTTAAAAAGATAGGCAATGCCTTGCGTAAGACAAGAGAGGCGCTCTCACGTAAAATTGATGCGCTTCTCAGCCATGGCGAACTTGACGATGATTTTTATGATGAACTTACAGATATTTTGATTTCCTGCGACATTGGCGTACGGACAAGCATGGATATTGTTGACAGTCTTCGACTTCGTGCTCGAAAAAACAAGCTGCGCAATGGTGATGATGTGCGAAAAGAGCTGAAAGCCATACTTAAAGAGGAGTTTGCAGCCCTTGAACCGTTTGATATTGAATATCCAGCTGTAATCACCATAATTGGCGTGAACGGCGTTGGCAAGACGACAACGATTGGGAAACTCTCAAAGTTTTTCAAAAATATCAAAAAAGATGTCACACTTGTTGCAGGCGATACCTTTCGTGCGGCAGCGTCAAATCAGCTAAACGAATGGGCAGAGCGCACAAAGACAAGGATAATCAAACATGCCGAGGGCGCAGACGCTGCTGCTGTGGTTTATGATGGTATTTCCAGCGCAAAGGCGAAAAATACTGATGTGCTTCTTGTTGACACAGCGGGCAGGCTTCACACAAAAACAAATCTTATGGAAGAGCTGAAAAAAATCGACAGAGTAATTACTCGCGAATATCCAGAAGCGCACCGATATAATTTGATTGTACTTGATGCTACGACTGGGCAGAACGCGCTCAACCAGATAAATGCCTTTAATGAGTTTGTTAAGATTGACGGTATTGTTCTTACAAAGCTTGATGGTACGGCCAAGGGCGGGGTAATAGTCGCGATTGAAAAAGACTATCACCTGCCGATTGCTTTCATTGGAGTGGGTGAAGGCGTTGACGACCTTGAAAAATTTGACTATGACGAGTTTGTCGACAATCTTTTTTAAAAAGGAGAAAAAATGGACGAGGATTTTGAAGAGATAAACTATACATTTGATACCCAACTTTTGCTTGAAGGGAAAAATCTTTCAGATGACGCAATCAGAGAGTACATCACAAAAAATATTGAAGGGGATTGCCTTCTTGTTGTTGGCGATGACGAGCTTATCAAGCTGCATTTTCATACCAATACGCCTGGCAAAGTGATTGACTATTGCTGCACTCTTGGCGAGGTGTATGACGTGGTCGTTGAAAACATGCCGCGCCAAGCAAAAGGCTTGCAAGGCTAATAAAAAACCGCTTGAAAACAAATTAAGCTAAGCCATAACTCTATGGCAAACTTTTTTATTGAATAAAGAAAAAAGCCCGCGTGCAACCAGTCAAAAATCAAACTGGTTGCTTTTATTTTGATTGTACAAGCAAAATTCGACAACTTTCAACATATACAAATACTATTGTGAAAGATTCGCAATAGGGGGCAGGTGTATGGTTTATGAAAGTTTTGCCAAGTTCATCAGCAAGATTTGCTGTTTCACGTCCTTTGTGAGCAGCATACAGGGTTTTCCTGAGCCGCTTACCAAAGAAGAGGAACAAAAGTGGATTGAAAAGCTCGCCAATGGTGATGAACAGGCAAGAGAGGTGCTGATAAACCATAACCTTCGCCTTGTCGCGCATATTGTAAAAAAGTATTCAAACTCGCTTGAAGCAGATGACCTCATTTCAGTTGGTACAATAGGCCTGATTAAAGCGGTTGACAGCTTTGACAATAATAAAGGAGTGCTGCTTTCCACATATGCGTCGCGATGTATTGAAAATGAAATTTTGATGCTTATTCGAGCAAACAAAAAACACCGTGATGTTGTTTCACTCAACAGTGTCCTTTCACCCAAAGCTGATAGTGATGAAATGGAGCTTGCAAACCTCATACCTGCGGTTGACGAAGAAGAGGTCTTTCATCAAGTAGAAACAGGATGTTTGATGCAAGATGTCATTACAGCTATGGAAGATTTGCTTTCTCCAATGGAGCAAGAAATCATCAAATATAGGTATGGAATTTGTGGTTATGAATTAAAAACGCAGAAAGAGGTCGCGGATATTTTTCATATTTCGCGGTCATATATTTCGCGTATAGAGTCAAAAGTGCTGGGCATTTTACAAAAAAATCTTGGCAAAAAAGAAGAAATCGTAAAAAAATAATAAATTTTTTTTAAAAATTATTTGTAAATTTAGAAAAAAAATATATACTTTAATTATACAAGACTCTTGTTTTTGTATGTTTTTTGATTTGAAGCATGTCTAATCACTCAAAGATTAGCCTTTAATTATATAATTTTCTTGACATTTTGCAACCAAGGACGGGTGGAACATGAAAAAAAATGAATTCTATAAAATCGTCAATAAATTGATATTGCCGCTTTTCACTGGGTCATACATTGATGGCGAAGAGGAGTCATCGCTTCGTGACAGCGAGGTTGCGTTTGGTAAGCGCAACTCACTTCTCATCAAACCTTCAAAAGCAGACGAATACAGATTGATATTAAAACGCGGACAGCCTTTTCAAAGCTTTGAAGTCAACCTTTTAAAGTCTATTTTAAACGAATTTGACAAAATTTCATCTCTTCAACTTGATGACGAAAGCTATCTTTCAGTTCTGCAAAATAACGCTATTGAAAAATCTATTTGTGCAAGCATCAGCGAACCTGAAACGGCAACCGTTATGTTTGGCATTCTCACAGAGCTTGAAAAATGGGCAGTCAGAACATACGAAGGCAAAAAAATTGCGATAGGCATTATCATCAATACCAGTATTGACATTTCAGACCAGCCTGAGGCGCTTTCATATACCGAAATTATGGACAAAGACTTTTTTGCGCTTCTTTCAGATGGAATCGGCTCCTATATCGAATTTGACAGAAAGGGGAATTTGCTTGGCTACACCCAAATGAACAGAGTGAAAAAATTGCCATGCACTTCGCCATATGAATATGAGATGGTCGCAAGATATTGCAACGAAAAAAGAATAGGCTTGGTTTTGACTAAAAACAGCGATTTTCTGATATTCAAAAACAGAGAGCTTCTTTTTGCCAAAAGGCTTGGCGGGTGGAATATCTACTCTCATGAAGAAGTTGTGCAGCTTCTATCATATCGCGGCAACTATTCACTCAAAGATATTCGCCGCTCAATTTATCATACCGCTCTTGATACTTCATTTGCGTACAGCGGCGGCTGTATTGTTTATTTAAGCAAAGACAAAGCAGAGCAGGCTCTTGTTCATATCAACGCACATGACATTCTTGACGAAGAGTATTTTGAAATAAAAAAACGACAAGAAATTGAAAATGCGGGCAAGCTTTACAATCTTCAAAGCCTGGCTTTTGTTGAGGCAACGTATAATGTGCCTTATCAAACCTTTCTTACCCAGCAGCATTGCATAAAATCAGAATGCCTGCGCAAGATCATTGCGGGCAGACCATTCCATGAACTAAGCCGCAAACTTCGCCTTGAACTTGTAAGTATGGACGGTGCGACTGTGATTGACAGTGATGGCAAGATAATTGCAGTTGGCGCAATATTAAAAATAGAAGCTGGCAGTGAAGGCGGTGGACGACTGGCAGCAGCGACAACATTGTCAAAATATGGCATAGCCATAAAAATTTCACAAGACGGCATTTTGAAAGCTTTTTGTCCAGATAAAAAGACAAACAAAGTCAAAGTGCTGTTTACAGTAGGCTAGGTCAAACTCTTGACAAATCTTTGTGTTTGTGGTAAAATAAGCATAGTTATGCAGGCAATCGCGTCATAAAATGATGAGGAAAGTCCGAGCATCAAGAGAACTGGGTGCCGATTAACGGTCGGCGGAGGCGACTCTAGGAATAGTGCAACAGAAATAAACCGCCCAGCAAGCCTGGGTAAGGATGGAAAGGCGGTGTAAGAGACCACCGCTCAATCGGAGACGATTGAGGCTCTGTAAACTCCACCTGATGCAAGGTCAAAGGGACAAACGTGCTTGTTCTCTCACGTCCCGAACGAACCGCTTGAGCATATTGGCAACAATATGTCGAGATAGATGATTGCCAAATACAGAACTCGGCTTACAGCATGACTGACCAGCTTTCGTGGCTGGTTTTTTATTTTTGTTGTTTTGTATGAATTTTATTAAAATATCTGAAATTTATGAATTTTAAAGCAAATTCTGGCAAAAAGGTTGACAAAAAAGCGTCAATCGGGTTAGAATAAATAAAGAATATGGTTTGCATTAGCTGGTATTGATAAAATCGTGATAATATAATGATAAATGAATAAAATTTAAGTTGAAAGGGGGTACATAAATGAGTCTAAAAGCCAAAATAGTTTCGTTTGTTGCGATAATAGTGCTTGTTGTTGGTCTGCTTGTTGTAGGTGTACTTGCCGCAACTAATCAACAAAAGATTTCAATGAAAGGAAATATCAATTTTGTTATTAACGATAAAAATCTTTATATTAATGATGTGCGCTTGCAACAAGGGATGTCTGATACGCCAAAAACAGTGCCTGGATTTATCAAAGGATTCATAAATGGTGAATATCAGCTTGATTTGTCAAAAGCTTCAATAGATACCAATTCGGCAGGAAGCTTTTTACTCTACTTTGATATTATTAATTTCACCGTGCAAGGTCAAGCCTCAAATTATATCGCTGAGGCATCATGGACGAATGGCTCAGTTGAAGATGTATCTTTTGAAATTCGAGAAAGCAGCAAATATATTGCAGCTGCAACGGTTTCATCTGATAACCTAAGCGATTCAACGCCGCTTAGCGGTACTATAATGCTTGAAGTCAACCTTTTTTCTGGGGATAGCTTTGATCTTTCCGATATTACAATAACTATTCGAGACCCACAGATTATCGATGTAGCAAATTTCTCGACAAATGAGGCTGCAAAGACTGCTACGGTTACAAGTTACACTGGCCTCTTTACAGATTATGTTGAAGACAGCACATCAGGCTCAACTCGCTCACGCATTATTTTGCCAAGTTCAATTTCACTTAAAGATGGCTCAGTTGTCGAGGGCGGGGACTATTTGGTTACAACTATTGGTAACAATGCTTTTGATGGGTTCAGTGCAGCAGATATTGTCGTGCTGCCATCAAGCATTACAACTATTGGTAATGGCGCATTCCAGAACAGTTCAATATCTGAAATTAATATACCATATGGTGTAAAATCAATCGGCAGCCAAGCGTTTATGGAGTGTTACAACCTCTCTGAAATTATAATTCCTGAAAGCGTAACATCCATCGGCACGAACGCATTTGCTCTTTGTTCTTCTTTGACAACAGTGTATATTGACAGTCCGTCTGTAATTTCAAATCTATCAAGCACTGACCCCACTGGTCTAACAGCCAATGCCACGACTGTCTATGTTAAATCAAATATATTGCAAATGCTGCCGAGCACATTTCCTTTTACCATTGATTCATCGGGGGCGCAAATGAGCGGTTACAAAAAATTTACCGCATAACTACCGCATAACAAAGAAAAGGAAATTCAAATCTTAGTGAAAATTATTAAAAAAGAGGAGGGTGCGAAATTGAGCATAAAATTAAAACTGTTTACATGCCTTTCTTTGGCAGTTGTTCTGATTTGTGCAGTCATTGTAGGTGTTATGGCTGCAACAAAAGAAAAAGTCTTAATTGATGGTAGTATAGTATTTGTTGTAGATGACCAATCGCTTTATGTTCGTGATGTTCGCGTTCAACAAGACTTTTCAGAAAAGCAGCAAACAGTTCCTGGCTTCACAGACGGATTTATCAATGATGAGTTTCACGTAGATTTGACAACAGTCCAATCTTCTAATAATTCGACAGGTACAATTGCAATTTATTTTGATGTAATAAACCTTCTTGTAGATGATACTTCTTCAAATTATGTTGCCGAAGCCGCTTGGACTAATTCGCCAGTTCAGGGTGTCAGCTTTGAGCTTATTGATGGCAGTCAGTATATTGCGGCTCCAACTGTTCCACCTGATGAACTTTCTGACAGCACTCCACTCAGCGGTACAATTATACTTATGATAAATGTTACAACAAACAAGACTTTCTCGATGTCAAATATCACAATAACTATTCGTGAACCTTAATCATTTACAAAAAGCAAGCTCTCAGTTAAAAAATTGAGTGCTTTATTTTTTTCAATAAACATTTTTGTATGGTTTATCAAAACAGATTTCGTC
>CAMLUY010000017.1 GCA_946487985.1 uncultured Clostridia bacterium | reverse complement strand
GTAGTCCTCCCGCACATAGGCCTTTACCACCCGCATGCCCCGGATGTTCTCCTGCCTTGCTGTGTCAGGTTCAGTCCGTCAAACGACTCTGTCATTGTGTCAACGGCTTCGGCGATATCATCATTTGTTGCACTGATTACCATTCGCAAGACATAGTTTGATGTGAAAGCATTGATGTACTGATATTTGCCCATTTGTTTGTTTTTTTCTTCACGGGTGAAGCGTTTTGTGCCGCAGCCCATTAAAATATGCTCACAAAAATGAGCAAGCCCAGCCTTACCGGCTGGGTCATTGAGTGCTCCTGCTGCAAAACTCAGTTCAAACTGCACACCTGTGATGTTTTTTACCGGACTGTAAATTACCGTAATGCCATCATTGGTTGTGTAGAGTTTGTCTTTCATTTTTCCTCCGCGCTGTCACTTTTTAAGTTAAGGTTAGCCTTTTTCTGAAATTTGCCATCTTTTTTGTAGACTACAAAATTTGCGTCCTGGCTTTTTGACAACTCTTGCACGCGAGCAAGAGCTTCACCTTTTGTCTTTTTGCTGTCAATGATGCGTTTTGCACCATCTTTTTTGATTTTCCAAAGTTTGTCATCTTTGTCAAAAATCACCCTGTAAACAGATTTTCTGGTCTTTATTTCAACATCATCTTCTTTTTCGTTGACTGGCTTTGAAGCTGATTTATCATCAGATTTCTTAGATTGTTTTTCATCAGTCTTTATTGATTTTTTTGTGCCAACTTTGGTTGATGGTTTCGCATTTGGTTTTACTGATGATTTCTCGTCTTTTTGTGTTGCCGATTTAGTTGAAGTTTTTGTTGATTTTGTTTTTTCGGCAGAAATAGCTTCTTGTGATGGCTCGGCATTTTCAACCGGCTGAGTCTTGCTCACCTCCTGCTGCTCCACTTCTGCTACTTTTGTTTTCTTATCCTTTTTTCTTGTGAATGGCCACATGATAACTTCTCCTTTTTAATAATTTTATTATACCACTAAATCATATTTTTTTCAATATATTTTTGATTTTATAATTTATTTTTTTATAAAAATACTGGTATTTTTTCTGCTTTGTTTTTTTTAAAACTATTTAGAATTGTTACAAAATACTTCTTATTTTTTTTCATTTATGATATAGTTGTGTATAGGAGATTTTATGAAGAATATTGGTACAAGTGCTTTTGGCGTCAAAGCGCCGATTATTAGGCCAGGTGATGACCTGGTTGAAATCACAGTAGACTGTGTGTTGAAAGCGGTTAAGGAAGGAAAAATCAAACTTCACGACAAAGATATTGTTGCAGTGACAGAGGCTGTCGTTGCAAAAAGCCAAGGCAATTTTGCGACAGTCGACGATATTGCCAAAGTTGTAAAAGATAAAATGGGTTCTGGTAAAATCGGGGTGATTTTCCCAATACTTTCGCGCAATCGTTTTTCAAATATTTTGAAAGGTATTGCTCGCGGTTGCGATGAAATCATCTTGCAGCTTTCATATCCTTTTGATGAAGTTGGCAATCCGCTTGTGTCTGTGGACAAGCTGTACTCGCTGGGCATGACAAACTTCAACAAGACCTTCACAGCTGAGCAATTTTACAAATTGGTTGGCAGCATTGAGCACCCTTTTACAGGTCTTGATTACATTGACGCATACAAGAAAATATGCGGAGATAAATGCAAAATCATTCTTTCAAATGACCCTACAACCATATTGAAATATACAAAAAAGGTTATTGCAGCAGACATTCATTCAAGAAAAAGAAACAAGGACATTCTTTTGAAACGTGGCGGCAAGGTTGTTATTACACTTGACGAAATCCTCAACCAATCTGTTGATGGAAGCGGATTTAATGAAGAGTTTGGTGTGCTGGGGTCCAACCTGTCGACAGATGAAGTATTAAAGCTTTTCCCTCGCGACACCAAAACGTTTGTAAATAAGCTTCAAAAACGCCTGTGCGAAGCCACTGGTGTGAAGATGGAATGCATGGTCTATGGCGATGGAGCGTTCAAAGACCCTGTCGGCGGAATATGGGAACTTGCCGACCCAGTAGTGTCACCAGCGTACACCTCTGGGCTTGAAGGCACGCCAAACGAAATCAAACTCAAATATGTTGCCGACAACCAAATAGGAGATCTTAAAGGCAAAGAAGCCGAAGAGGCCATTAAAAAGATTATCATCGAAAAATCAAAGGATTTGAAAAATCAAAACATTTCGCTGGGCACTACTCCAAGGCGTCTGACCGACCTGCTCGGCTCCCTCAGCGATTTGACCTCGGGCAGCGGCGATAAAGGCACACCGATTGTGCTGATTACTGGATATTTCAACAACTATGCTGATGAATAATACAAAAAAACCGCAACGCATTGTTGCAGTTTTTTATTTCTTCCTTGGGCAATAGCAATTACCGTATAAAATATGTTCTTTTAATTTTTGATATTCCTCTTCGTCAATAAGGCCTTGTTCATACATTTTCTTGGCTTCGGCTAGGCGAGATTGGCGGTCAGGGAAGTCTTCAAGTCGGCTGTAATAAATAGCACCGTAATCTTGACCAATGCCAACAAAATATCCAACAACTGTCAAAATTGCTGTCAATACGCCACCAAAGAGAAATTGCAATATGGCATAGAAAATAAGGCTGGTTAGGTTTTCCGCAAGCTTTTCTGAATCATAATCTGCAAAGCTTTTGATTTTGACGCCTGTAAAAATCCCCAAAAACCCCACAATTGGCAGAATCACACAGGCAATAATGAATTTTATCCTTTTTTCATCAAAATCATATGAACTTTGCATTTGCAGCTGTTTCAAACCTTCAATGCCTACGAAAACAAAGCACACAAAGCAAATTGCTCCGAATATGATTGAAAGATATCCTGATGCCAAAAACCATTTATTCTGATTGTCGCCATTTTTAAAGCTCTCAAATATTGAGCTTGTGTATTCATCGTCTATGTTTTCATCTATTTCATAGTCATCTTGCGAATTTGCTTTGGCAACTTTTGCGTCTGAAATTGCGTCTTTTTTATACTGAGAAATCGTGCTGTCTTTTTTCTTTTTCATGCAGCTATTATAGCATGCATAGTGTTCATTTGTAAAGATAAATTCGGGCAAAAAACAAATTATCTGATTATTCGCTCGCCGCGGAATTTTGACAAATTGGTCAGCACCTCATATTCCGTACTCTCAATCTGTGGTGCGACCAACGATGCGTTGTCAAAGATTTTTACGCGGTCGCCAACACGGCAACTGATGTCTGTCACATCTATCATAAAGGCGTCCATGCAAATATTACCGCAGCTTTCAGCCGTTTTATTGCCGATAGACACTTTTAATTTGTTTGATAATTTCCTTGGCAGGCCGTCGCCATAGCCGAGTGGAATTGTCGCTACCGTCATGTCATGCTCGGCCGTGAAGCCGCAAAGATAGCCAACATGCTCACCTGCGCTGACCTTTTGCAAGTCGACAATTTCGCTCTCAACGCTGAGGACAGGCTTGACAAAATCGTTGCCATAGCCATAAACTTCAAGGCCTACACGAAATACATCTGCTTTCAGGTTTTCAAATATGCTTCTTCCGCCACCTACATGCTTGATGGTTTGCCAGTCCTTTGGCAAAAGAGCCAAAAATCTGTCAAATTTTTCTTTTTGATGCTGGGTATATTCTTTATCTGTGGTAAGCGATGAAAAGTGGGTGTAGATGCCTTCAAGTTGCACGCCCTTCTTGCTGAGAAGCTTGATGATTTTTTTCATCTCGGTTTCATCTTTAATGCCATATCTGTTCATGCCTGTATTAAGGCAAAGGTGCATTTTTGCTTGCAGCTTGTGGCGTTCTGCAATTTTTAGAATGCGCTTGGCATCATAAAAGGAAAAAAGCGCAAACGACAAATCGTTTTGCATTGCACGCTGATAATCTTCGCAAGCACCAAAGACGATTATTGTTTTGTTTGTATATTTCCTGGCCGCCTCGCCTTCCCACTGGTTTGATACCCCGAAATAGTCTACCGTGTCGCTCAGCATGGTCAGCACTTCTTTCATGCCATGGCCATAGGCATTTGCTTTGACCATTACGCAGACTTTGCCGCCACAAATCCTTTCAATTTCAAGGACATTATTGATAATACTTTTTTTATTTAAAAAAATTTTTGAGAACATGATATATTGTATTCTCAAAAATCTTTTTTTGATATGATTTTTTATTATGCAAGCGCCCTTGTGCCGTTAATACCGAATTTATAGATGTCTTCAAGGTACTCCTGCTTGCGATAAAACTTATTGGCATTTTCGCGGAACTTTTCAATGTCTTCATCTGTTACATCATCGTTCAGAACGGTAACATCTGAGATATTCATTGAGAAAATTCCATCTGCAAACATTCCGTTCAGGTTTGATGAGAAGAAGGAGTTTTCAATCTCGTCCGAGAAAATAGAATAGCCATGATAGAGGTTTGTGTTTGAAGGCAGTCCAAACAAATCACATAAAGTTGGCAGAACATCATAGGTATTGCAGAATGTGTCTACTTCAAAGCCGCCTGTTTTTTCTGTAAGATGTGGGCTGTAAAGTATCAATGGTACATTGTGCACGTATGTGTTTGAATAATCTGATTTATCAACCCCTTTCATATTGTAGCACATGTTGTAGTAGTAGGCATTGTGATCGGAAAAAAGCAAGATTGATGTGTTGTCCGCTTTACCACGTTTTTCAAGCTCGGTCAAGAGGTTTGCAACTGTTCTGTCAAGATCCATCGCGCCTGCCTTGTAATGTTTAAGGTGGTCAAGCGCTATTTCTGTTTCTGGCAAAATGAAGTCGGTTTCATTTGTCAGCCATTCAGAGAATAATTCGAAATTCTCGTCATATTCAGGATAGTATTCAGCAAGATATGGATTGTCGTATGTGTACGGACCATGCGTTGACATAGTTGCAAAAAAAGTCAAGAATCTTTCACTGTCTGGAATAAACTGATCCATTAAATTCTTTGTAAAGTCAAGGTCAGAAATCCACTGCCCCCACTTGCCGCGCTCCTGCTCGCCTGTGTAGGAGTCGATGAAATAAAGGTTGTCAAAGCCTAAGCCTTCATCATGTGTTTTATCTCGGCCGTAGAAGTTGCTTGTATTTTGATGGAAATATGACGCAACCGTGTCTTTACCATCATTGGCAGCTTTAAAGACATGCGGCAGAGCATATTCAAATTTGTTGCCATTATCAAATGCGTCTTCAAGCGAAACATTGCGCGGCATATTGCCATTAAGGACAATGCCTTCACTGTTGTTTGTTCGGTTGCGTGAGTAGTACTCTGTAAAGACAACGCTGTCATTGCCGCTTGCCATTGAGTAAAGAGTAGGCGTATTGTATGGGTCAATAGCGTACCAATCAAGGCTTTCGCAAAGTATTACAATCAAGTTATCGCCATAAAGTGGTGCGCTGCTATCGCCTGGTTTGTAACCATCGTCAATGTATTCAATGTAATGTTCTGTCTGATATTCATCAATATCGTCGCCAGAAATCAAATTGATTATGCTTTTTACATAAAAACCATATACGCCGAACTTTTTGAAAGAGTCAATTTTAAACTGGAAATTTTCCCAGAGATATTCATCGCTTGTTTGTATTTCGGTATCTGATGTTGACGCCGAAGAAAGCGTGCTTTTTGAAATTTGAAACATGCCAAGGCCTGCTGATTGGCAAAGAATGAACACCGCAAGCACAACAACTGGGAAAGAAAAATTTTTGATTGTGATTGTCTTTTTGTTGTACACCTGCATGCAAACGCCAAGAGTAATCATTATTGCAAAAACCGAGAAGTTGAGTACGAGTCCACCCCAGTCAATAAAATCGGCTTCTATCGCCGTGGTTGCCTCTCCGCCCAGGGCAAAAAGGTCAAATGAAAGTATATCGCCAAACACGCTGTACATTGTTGAATTGATCACGTTCAGCAGAACTTGAATAGAAAGAAATAAGTAAAAGAGCGCCTGCACCGCATGCTTGTTTTGTACAACATAAATAAGGCCTGCAATCATCAGCATGATACCAAGGTCAAATAAAAAATATGAAGGCAAAATCATAATATTGCCTTTTGAAGACCTGAAACCAATGTATAAAAAATTGATCATTTCAAGTATAATAGAAAAAATAACAAACATGATTGGAAATGTTATTCTATTTGATGATATTGTCTTTTCTTTGATCTTCATTTAATGCCTCACGATGTAAATTTATATAATTTATTATATCACAACGATTGCATAAACGCAATTATAAATTTGTTTTTTAATGCGATTTTCTTTATTATATTATCGGAAATCAGCCACGCACAAAAGAAAGACTGTAAATATTTTAAACAGACAACAAAAAAATTTTAAACAGGCGAAATTGCCAGAATATATTATGGATTTAATTTATAAATTTTTTAACATCTGCAATTTTAATGATTTTTACTGAATCAAGTTTAATTTTTAGTCGATTTTTACAACATAAAAAAAGCGGCATTTTCATGTCGCTTTTTTTATGTTTTTATCAAACAACCAGTGGTACAATTATACCTGCAATCACAATGAGCAAGCAAATAATGTAAAGCACTTTCCAAACCATTTGTTTTGGACGAACATATCGCCATGCAAGAATTGCAACGATAATAATCATTATTGCAGTTGCAACGCCCTGCAATGCTGAAACTGCTTTGGGGTCTATTCCGCAAGCTGACAAAATCATTGCGATAGCATAAAGCATGGTCACAGCCACGATTGTCCAAAATGAAATCTTATTCAGTCCCCAAACGGTCTTTTTTGTTGATGAAGATTTGTTTGATGATGAAGTAGATGTCTTTTTTGTTGCCATTTTTCTGCCTCCTGATTTTATTATACTACGATTATTTTTTATTGTCAATATTAATGCGAAATTATTGATGTTTTTATGTGCAAAAAATATGCATAAATTAATTGTGTTTTTGTTTTATTTCGCTTTGACAATCGGTAAAGTCTGTGATTTTATCGCAAAGCATTTCCAGCAAAGGTAAATAATCATCCCATCTGTAATTTCGAATTGGCATTGGGCGATGACCGTCAAAGTAAAGCACCAAAGCTGGTGAGATGCCATTGTACTCATCGACAAACTTGTATCCTGTCAGCCTGCCTGACAAAATCAATTTTTTTGCTTCGGCATGATAGTTGTAATACCCCATAGTCCACCTTTATGTTTGTTTTCATTAAATTATCATCTGCAAAATTCGGCAAAATTATTCAATTTATGACAGTGCGACATCAAGTATCATCATGATGACAAAGCCTACAATAAATCCCCAAGAGCCAATATGTCCGCTTGTCGGCGTTTTTGCGTCAGGCAGCAGCTCCTCGGCCACCACAAACAACATCGCACCCGCCGAAAAGGCAAGCAGCCATGGCATTATGCTTGAAAGCGCAGTTGAAAGGAAAATCCCAACAACTGCCATGATGGGTTCAACAAGACCGCTGAATGCGCCAAAGAAAAAAGCTTTTTTATTTGAATGCAAATCCTCGCGCATTGGCAGGCTGATGGCTGCGCCTTCTGGCAGGTTTTGCACCCCTATTCCGATTGCAAGCCAAAGGGCTGAGTAAAACACAGAAATCTCACCCAAAATGAAGGCGTTGCCAAAGGCAAGGCCGACTGCAAGGCCTTCTGGGATATTGTGTAAAGTCACTGCCAAGAACAGTTTGAATGATTTTTTTGAAAAGCTTTCTGTTTTGTTCTTTTTTACAAGCAGCTTTGGAATGATTTTATCCATCAGCAACAAAAATAGACAACCAAGCACAATCCCGCATGCTGCTGGCAGGAATTTTAAACTGCCATAGCCATCGGACTGTTCGATTGATGGCAAAAGCAACGACCAGACCGAAGCTGCAATCATGAGGCCTGATGCGAAGCCCATAAAAAGACAGTTCAGTTTGTCAGACAATTTTTTTCTGAAAATAAATACCGTTGCTGCGCCAAGTGTGGTCATTAAAAATATAAATGAAACGCCAATCGCTGTAATCGCAATTTTGCTCACTTTTTTCCTCCGTTTACGCACTCCCCCTAATAGCAATATAGGCAGCAGACTGCATTTTGTTGCAAGATTTTTTTGACGGAGAAAAAAATAATAAAAAACCGCATTGAATAAATGCGGAATTTTTGCTATTTTTCGGTCTGTTCTTTGACCTGAGCAAGGGCTTTTTTGGACGCGTTGATTTCCTTGACAATATTGTTGATGACTTTACTTTTGTTCAGCCACCAATCACGCGACCAAACGCGAAGTATCTTCCACCCTCTTGAAGCAAGGAATTTGTTTCTGTAAACGTCGCGCTCCAAGATTGAGTCGCTGCTTTTGTATGCTGCGTAATCGCACTCAATGCCAAGCAGATATCTGTCGAGCGACTTGTCGTATACGGCAAGGCTGAGCTTGTAATCTGTGCTGCCAAGATTGGTTTCAACGTCATAGCCAAGGCGAGTGAGCTCCTCTTTAATATATTTTTCAAGTTTGTTTTCAACGATAACTTCTTGCGACATTGGCAGGGTCGGTTTGAAGCTGTCAAGAATGAATTGGCACTCTTTTTTCTTTTTGTTTGAAACTGCTCGAACGTATTGAAGATAGCTTTTGAAAATCTTTGGGCCTGCGTTTTTCGTGCCTTCGACAGCAAGCTCCTCAGGCTCAATGCTTGTGACAACGTAGATCTTTTCTTTTGCACGAGTGATGGCAACGTTCAGTCGATTTTCGCCGCCTTCAACAGACAGAGAGCCAAAGTGTGCGACAACTTTGCCATATTCGTTGCGAGCATAGCCGATGCTGAAAATGATGATGTCGCGTTCATCGCCCTGTACATTTTCAAGGTTTTTGATAAAGATTGAAATGTCTTCGCCGTTTTCTTTGCGGTTTTTCTCACGAATATACGCGTCACGGAATGCGCTGTCCTTTTGGCATTCGCGGTCGATTGCGTCTTCAATGGCTGATTCCTGTTCGGTATTGAAAGTTATGATGCCAATCGACGATTTATTTTTGCGATTTTTTATAAGCTTTTTGAGCAGGTTGACAATGGCTGTCGCCTCCTCTTCATTTTTTCTGCCAATCCATTTCCCATTGACCATAATTCTTTCAATCGGTTTGCTGCCTACGTTTTTGGATATGTTTGGCGCAATCTGCAATTTTCCGTCGTAAAAAGCTGCATTTGAGAAATTGATCAGCTCTTCATTGCGGCTGCGATAGTGGTAGGTCAGATTGGTTGAGGTATAGCGCGAAGTTGCAAGGTCAAGCAGGCTTTCAACTTCAAGCGCAGCCTGCGTTGCAAGGTCAAGGTCGTCATCATCGCTGCCAAGGTAGCGCTTCATGAAGGTCGCTGTTGGGCGAAGCTGCTTGTTGTCACCTGCAACGACGATGTACTTGCCGCGATAAATTGTAGGCAAGGTGTTTTCAATAAAGACCTGACTGGCTTCGTCAAAAAGGATTATGTCAAACATATTGCGTTTGAGCGGGAAAATTGTGGATACGCTTTCTGGTGAAAGCAGCCAGCACGGGAAAAGATTTAAAAGGAAGTCGCTGTACAATTCCATCATCTTTCTGATTGGCAAAAGCCCCTGCTGTTTGGTAATCTGATAGAGATAGTTTTTACTGTCTGGGCTTTTTTCAAAAAGCTCGATGTAGTCCTTTTTGAAGCGGCTTAGGCAGATGTCGCTGGAAATTTTCTTTTCGTCATTTTTGAGTGAAAGTATTCGGTTTCGTATGTTTTCAAAGTCGATTATCTTTGACAAAGCGAGTTTGTTTTGCTCCTCGAAAGTAATCGTTTCATGGTAAACACGAATTTCAAGGATTTTATCAATCACTGACTGGAACTGCTTCAAGCCTTTTGAGTTTTCAAAGGCAAAGTTAAGCACCGCTTTTTCATCGCTTGTCAGGCCTTTGAGGGCTACATTGACATCACGAATTTCAACATAGTCGTCAAGTGCGCTTGCAAGCAGGCGAAGGAATATGTTGTTGCCATTGACAATATTATCAACCGTCATCAGATAGCCTTTTCTGTCAAGCACCTTTTCAAGCAAGGCATAGTTGCCTGAAAATTCTTTCATCTCCTCCAAAGTGACTTCAAACTGTTGCATCAGCTGGCTTTCTTTTTTATTGAGCTTGTGTTTTACAAACGGATAAGCTGGGAAGAACACCTTTGACCAGTTGAGCGCGGTGTGAAGCTTTGGATTGTCCAGTTTTGATATCATTTTCAAAAATGGTTTCAGCTGTGTGTTGTCGGCTATGTCATTTTCCAGCATGTATACCATCAGCTGCCTTGCATGCGGGTGATTTGCAGTATCAAACGGAACAATGTTTTTCTGGGTTATGCTTGCAAGATATGCCTTCATTTGGTTGATTACATGAATGTCTAGCCCTGTTTTTATATGGTCTATGAGCGGATTGTTCTTTTTAAGCTCGATATATCTGTAATACATGCCAGATTTGTTTTTCTCTTTGATTACGCGCATGGTTTTGTAAAGACGTGCATAGTCCATGCTCATCAGGGCTTTATTTTTCTTGAGCTCTTTGTAAAGCTGATAGTCGCCACTGGTTTTGCCGATTCTTGCTGAGTTTGCGTACATTTCTTGCAAGGTCAGGCCAAATTCGGTAGGCGTGAAGAGAGCGTCTGAAATGGTTTGCAACTGGTTGACTTCTTCTGCGATGTCCTTTTCAACCTGCTCAAAGGCGCTGTCATCAATGCTGACATGCTGATTTGCAAGAAGCGCTTGATGCATTCTGTTGCAGCGCTCATAAAAGTCAACCTTATTTTTTTCAGCATCGGTCAAGAACATGCACTTGCTGTTGAGCACTTTCAGACGATTGAACACCACATCAAGCGCGGCTTTTTTCTGAGATACAACAAGCACTCTTTTGTTCTTGCAAAGTGCGTCTGAAATGATGTTGACTATTGTCTGTGATTTACCAGTACCAGGAGGCCCGTAAATTACCAGGTTGCCCGATTGGTTGAGCTTTGAGATTGCCGACTCTTGTGCATAGTCAAGGTCGTTGATGGTGTATACGTTTGTGTCAGGCTTTTTGAGTTTTTTACCCGAGCGGCCTTCAAGAAGCTGGTCAATCGCCTCGCTGGAAAGGTGTTGTTTTTCAAGCAATGAATAGTCGTTGTATATTGCATTTGCAAGCGGGAATCTGCCAATCACGCAGCCGCCTACAATTTTCAGCTCCTCCCCTTTAAAGGCTGGCTCTTTTATCTTGTCATAGCTGACCATGCCGCCCTTCAAAGTGTTTTCGAAGTTAAAGCCATACGCCTCCATGTATTCAAGCACGTCTGACACAGATTTAAGTTTGTAATCGACAAGATTGTCAAACTCCATCATCATGCCATCGGTATTAAGGCGGTGTTCTTTGGCATACGCAAGCATGAGCACCTTATTAAACTGCACAAGCTCATCATGTTTCAGCTCAATGGTCACAGTTGAATCGTCTTCAATTTCAATCGACACAGGAAACAGAATCAGCGGCGCTTTGATCATCATGTCACGATTAAGGTAGCCTGTCACAAAAGGATAGCCGACGAACATTTCATATCGACCAGTTTCTTTTGCGAACTCCTCTATCTCGCGTTTTAGCGCTTTCAGGGTGCTGACCTGCGATGAAAAGATTTTCTTACCCTCTTCACGCTTTACACGCTCTCGCCTCAGGTTTTCGCTGCGTTTCTCATCTGCGCTCATTTTTGTTGTATCAGCAAAAGAGGCCTTGACTTTTCCGTCAAGGTTGAAATTTTTGTAAATCCTTTCTTTTGCGTCCTTGCTGATCAAGGCATAGCTTGTGCGCTTACCGCGCCAAAGAAAATTAAAAAATTCATCAAACGCGTCCTTGTCGTCACCAATCAGGTTGCCAATATCATACGAATATTTCTTGCTGATATTCTTTGCATAAAGGCTGCGATTTTTTCCGCTGATTTCAATCAAGCGCTCTTTATAGTATTTATAAATTGATTTCATCATTCGTCCTTTTAATATAATTTTATTGTAACAAAAAATGTTAGTAAATTCAATATAATCAATGAAATTTAATAAAAAAATATATTTTTAATAAATGAAAAATATATTTATTTTAAATAATTTTTTTGATGAATCACTCGCCGTGTATTTCGCATTTCCCAAACTTTTTCAGGTTTTGAATATGC
>CAMLUY010000016.1 GCA_946487985.1 uncultured Clostridia bacterium | reverse complement strand
ATGATTATCACAATCGGTATGCTGGTTGTGGGCGTGCTGGCAGCAACTCAGTCAGGCTTTCTGTTCCAGGGCAATTTGACTTTTGCGGTTGCTAACAAATCTCTGTACGTTCGTAATGTCAGATATCAGCATGGAATGAACACTCCTCAAAATGTTCCAGGATTCAGACAAGGCTTTATCAATGGCGGTTTTGACCTCAATATGTCCAATGTTGACTTTGGCGACAATACAACAGGTACATTTGTACTCTACTTTGACATAATCAACTTTGTGGTGGGCGGCACAACCCATGAATATATTGCCTCGGCGTCATGGACAAACTCGGCGGTCAGTGGTGTTTCATTCTCAATTGACAGTGGCAGTGAGGTGATTTCCCAAGGCACTGTCACGCCAGAAAACCTGACCGACTCAACACCAATCAGTGGCAGTGTAGCGCTTGAAATTTTTGTAAACAATACAACAAACTTTGACCTTTCAAATATAACAATATCTTTCAGCCAGTCAGTGAAGCTTGATGAAACAAGTTATGAGATTAATGATGAAGGCGGCATAACTATAAACAATTACACTGGAAGCAGTTCAAATGTTGCCATACCAGAATCGTACACAATTGACGGCGTGACTTATCCTGTCACCTCGGTGGGCAGCGAAACGTTCAGAAACAACACCGACATTCAAACGGTTGTATTGCCTGATACTATTACCTCAATCGGTGAAAATGCTTTTGAATCTTGCTCGAATTTGACAACCATCAATCTGCCAGAGGGGGTGAAAGATATTGGCAATAGTGCTTTTTCAAGTTGCACAAAATTGTCAGATATCGTTCTGCCAGATACATTGACCACAATAGGCAACGGTGCATTCTGGAATTGTCAGTCAATTTCAGGAACACTGAATATTCCAGCAAGCGTTGAAACCATCGGACAGGGCGCTCTTGTTTTGCAAAGCTTGACTGAATTTACAGTTGATGCGGGCAGCGAACATTTTGCAGCTGTTGATGGCATACTTTACAGCAAAGACATGACACGCCTGCTTGTATACCCAAGAGCAAAATCCGCAACAAATTTTGTTATGCTAAATTCAGTTGAAACTATTGATGCTGGTGCTTTTCGTTATTGTCAAAATATGCAAGGTACATTAACTCTATCATCAAAGCTGACAACCATTGGTGATGGTGCATTTTATGGTTGCAGCAATCTGAGTGGTGTTTTGACAATTCCTGCAAGCGTGACGAGCTTAACAAGTGGCCCATTTTCGCATAACAAATTTACTGAGATTGTAGTTGAAAGTGGCAACAAAAACTATATCAGTGTAGATGGAGTGCTTTATAACAAAGAAATTACAAGTTTGTTTCAATTCCCTGGCGGAAAGACGCAAACAAACTTTATTGTGCCATCAACTGTCACACGAATTGAAAATTATGCAATATTTGGCTGCACCAATTTGTCTGGCACAATAACCCTTCCACAGAACTTGGAGTACATTGGCACAAGCGGCATATTCAATTGCGCCAATGTGACTGGTGAACTTGTGTTACCACAATCGGTTACATCAATAGGCCTTTATCCATTTGGTTACAGCGGCTTTACTTCATACAGCGGTATTGATAATGATTACTTTACCACGCTTGACGGAGTGCTGTACAGCGCAGATATGACCAAACTTATTGACTATCCGTCAGGCAGTGCAAACCAGACTTTCACAGTGCCGAGTACGGTGCAAACTATCGAGAATTACGCATTTGACAGCTCAAAACTTACCAGCGTAACCATACCATCGAATGTTACTATCATAAACAACAATGCATTCTATCGTTGTAACAGTCTTGCAACAGTCACGATTGACAGTGCAACGGTTGCGGCAACGCTGACAAGCAAAAGCGCGTCAGGACATCTTGTAGGATATACATCAACAGTGTATGTTTCAGAAAGCGCAGCGGCATCACTGCCAGCATCATTTGCCGCTCTTTTCACTGAAACGGAGTCAGAAAAGCCAGGATATAAAAAATACACAGTTTAAAAAATTTAGCTATGTAATGAAAATTTGCAAAAAAATATAAAAAACAGCCCGCAAAATTCATGGGCTGTTTTTGTATTTATTTTCGAAAGAAACTTGTTTATGCTTTATTGTCAGTGATTTCCATTATTTGTCCATTTTGTACGATGAACTCATAAATTACATTTTGTCCGCCTGACAGGGCAAAGCAGGTGCTGTCGTCAAGCATATAGGTGTAGGTGATGTCGCCAAAATATGTTTGCAGAGCTTTGGCAGAGATTTTTTCTTGTAAATCGCTGTGCAGCATTGAATGAGCGAGGCTGTAATTTTTATTTTTTACTGCGCTCATGAATTGAAAAGCTGTCAGGTCTTCTGGCAATGGCGTTTCTGAGGAAAGCGCTTCTTGTCGCAAGCATTTCAAGCCTTCATTGTCAACAGTGTACTCTTGCTCGATGTTTTCAAATCCGTCACGATTGTGATTGTTTACAATGAATCCATTTTCAGTTAATGTTATTTTGTCACCAATACATTTTCTCATTTTCCCATTATAGATATTATAAAGCAGGATTACATCTTCATCATTTTGAGAGAATAGCGCATAGGCGATGTGCAAAAAGTGCCCATAATTGACATTTTGCGGTTTGCCGACTAGGCAAATTTGGCTTTTACGTGATTCCGATGCAAAAAAGATAGAGTCCTTGCCTATTTCCACAGAAAACTCCTTGCCTTTATACTGAAATTTATGGACTTCGCAGCTTTCACAAAGTATTCCGTCAAGCAAAAACACCAAAAGTTTATCATTCTTTTCAACTATTCTGTAAAATGTGCTGTTTGGAGCGAAAAAGTCCACCGTGAAAGCATAGCGTTCTGTGCGGCCGACTGGGTAGACAGTGATTGTGTCAAGCTGGCCATCAAGCAGAAGGTGCTCGTTTTGTGACAGCTCGGTCTGCTCGTCGCCGACTTTGATAATGCAATCATAGGGGGTGTAGACAATTACCGATTTCATAGGAATATTTTATGACGCTGCCCGCCCTTTTATGAAATCTTCTTGACGGCTGGCCTTGGGCGGGCGGACAGATTGCATTTGAAACACAAATTACATAAGGTTGCATTGAAAAATAATGTTTAAAGTGTAATATTCTTGACAATAAACAGGTCAAGGAGAAAATAATATGAAAAATGGAATTTGGAGCAATTCAGAAGTCAAAGAGCTTTTCAATATTGTTGAGCAGACAAAACATGACAACATGCCGCTGCGTCGCGCTTTTTCGATGCATGCTGAAAAATACAGCAGAATGCCAAACAGTGTACGCAACTATTACTATCATGAAATTGACAACTTGAAAAACGATGAAAAACGAGCGAAAAAGCTTGGCATTGACATTTCAAAACATCAGAAAAACAACATTCAATACTTTTCTCAGCAGGAAGAGGAGAGGCTTTTGGCAAGCATTGACAATCTTGTCAGGGGCGGGTGCAGTGTGCGCAAGGCCTGCTTGACTTTGTCCGATGGCGATGTAGGTCAGATGCTGAGGTTTCAAAACAAATATCGCAACTTTGTGGCCAAGAACGCCAAGCAAAAACCTGTGGCAAGTCCTGACAATGTGATAAAGTTCACCAAAAAGAAAAGCACACTTTCTGACGCAGAAATCCAGGGGCTGTTCTTGGGGATTGTCAGACTGGTAAAAAAGAACGCGCTTGAAGAGGCAAACGCGCAAATGAAGGAGTCGATTGACCGCGCAAACGAGCAGCTTCGCAAGACAATTGTCGAACTCAGCAGTCGCGACAAAGAACTGCGTGACCTAAAAAACGAATACGGCAGGATTAAAGCTGAAAACAGCAGGCTTGTCAAAGAGGTCTTCAAACGACGCTGCGATAAGGCTGGCAAAGTCAAAGAAAAGCTTGAAAGCGTTTAAAATTATGAAAGGGTTGTTGCTTGACAGCCCTTTTCCGTAGTGTGCAGGTGCTATCGCGCCTGCTTTTTTATGCGGACTGATTAAAATTGTCCCACCACTTTTTGGCAAGGTTTGTAAAGTATAGTACACTTCTGTTGATGGTGTATGGTACGATAAGGACGTCACAACGCTCCTGCAATTCCCGGCGGGCAAGACTCAGACAAACTTCGTTATTCCGTCAACGGTTGTCGAAATAAGCGCCAGCGCTATGGTGAGTTGTACAAATCTTTCAGGTACGATTACTCTGCCGGCGAATCTCAAAACATTGGCATGAGTGCAATATCTACATGCCCAAATGTAAATGGCGAGCTTGTTATACCTCAGTCTGTGACCAGTATAAGCGCATATCCATTCCATGGCAGCCCTTTTACAGTATTCAGCGGAATTGATAATGAATATTACACAACAGTTGACGAGGTATTGTACGATGCTGATATGACCAATCTCATTCAATATCCAGCGGGAAAACCGGATACAAGCTTTATAGTGCCGAGCGGTGTTGAATCAATTGACAACTATTCGTTTTATGGTGCGGAAAGCCTTACAAGCATAACAATTCCGTCAAGCGTAACAAATATAGGTGCTGCTTTTGACGGCTGCTCAAATTTGAAAACAGTAATCATTGAAAGCGCAGCAGTGGCTGCGATGTTGTCAGGCAGCAGTTCGGCAGGCAGCCTGGTTCGATATGCGTCAACGGTGTATGTTTCCGAAAGCGCAGCATCGTCACTGCCAGCGGCCTTTGCAAATATGTTCAGTGAAACGACTTCTGACATGACGGGATACAAAAAATATGTGCAGGCATAGCACCCAAGCACACAGCTTTCATACAAAAAACAAATCTTCTGCGACATGTTTGCAGAGGATTTTTATTTATTTCAATGCTTGTTCCACGAACGGAGCGCGATTTTTACAGGGTTAAAGATTTTTTAAACTGCAAAACCTTTCTTTTTCGCTGAAATTGTGATAAAATAGGGCTATGAAATTGATACTGCATTGCAATTCAACAACGATTGACGCGACCATGGACATGATAGGCGAGATTGACTATCATGATTTTTCCCAGGAGCATATTGTTGTCGTTCCCGACAGGTTTTCGCTGCAAATGGAGAAGCTGCTTTTGGAGTCGCTGCACAATTCTGCCTTTTTCAATGTCAAGGTGCAGGGGCTGACTGGGCTTGCCAGTGAAATATTATCCCGCCTGGGCAGGTCGGTGGAGGTACTTTCAAGCGCAGATTGCCTGCTTTACGTGCAACAGGCGATTGAAAATGTCAAGTCGGAGTTTGTGATTTTTAAAAAGAGCAATATTTCATTTTGTCATGAAATCTACAAGATTTTGCAGCAGTTGAAAAGTTCAAAGGTTGGCTGCGATGACCTGAACGAAAAGGCAAGCGGCATGAGCGGAGGCAAATATCATGATATCATGCTGATTTACAAGGAGTATCAAAGGCTGATTGCCGGCAAGTTTGATGCGAATGAGAGGCTGGCACTTTTGCGCGAGCTGCTCGACGGCGAGGGCTGCGATGTGCTGAAAAATGTCCACTTTTATTTCGGCCAGTTTGACAGTTTTACAGAAGAGGGATATGACCTGTTGAAATCAATCTTGCGCGCGTCCGCAGAGGTCAACATCTCCACAGCGCGGGCGGCAAACATAGGCAACGAATATGTGTACGAAAAAGACATCTTCGACAAGGTGATTGCAATAGCCAAAGAGTTTGACCTTGCGGTAGAGATTAAAGACAGCCACAGACAGCTTCCTGCAAATCGTCAGGCGGTGGTCAACGGGCTTTACAGCCTGAGCGAGCAAAAGGCTTGCAACAACGGCTTCTATTTTTCCTATTCAGCCAATTCAGTCAATGAAGAGGTTACATCGGCAGCGAAGGCAATCTATGCATACATACATCGCGGCTTCAAATACAGCGATATCTGCCTGTGCACAAGCGATATAGGCAGATATCAACCAATTATTGATGATATTTTCGACAGGTTTGACATTCCGCACTATTGTGACAGCAGCGTGACGGCTGAAAAGTCACTTTTATCGAGAACTGTTTTTGACTTTTTTGAAGTTGTTTCGTCAGGGTTTGGCAGCATTGCGCTTCAAAAGCTTTTTTCAAACCAGCTTGTTGGCTGCGGACAACTTTGCGCGCTTGTGCAAAGCTATTCAATCGACAACAGGTGGAAGTACAAAAAACTGTTGTCCGAGAGCTTTGATTTTGACAATATCTTGCAGGAAATTGAGGGCGCAAAAGTGACAAGCCAGTTTATTGAAATCACTCGCAAAATCTGCCAGACCTTTTTACAGGCACATCAGCAGACAATGGAGATGCTTGCAGGACGCGGCGATTTGAAAGAGCAGGCAATCGAGGCCCAGATTCCAGAGATTCTGTCAGACACGCTTGATACCATAGCTCGTCACAGCGGCAATGAAATCAGTCTGAGCGAATTTGTCAAAAAGCTCAAACTGCTTTTGTCGTACAGAGAGGTGTCCACAGTGCCGACATATCTTGACGGCGTAATGGTAGGTGACGCCACGGCAAGCCTTTTGGGAAGATGCAAAGTGCTGATTGTTCTGGGCTGCCAAAGCCTGCCGCAGGTGAGCGGTGACAACGCACTGCTGTCAGACCACGATATTTCACTGAACTTTGTTGACAAAAAAATACAGCCAACAATACGCATGATCAACCGAAGAAACAGGTTCAAGCTTTTCAACCTGCTGTCTTTGCCGACAGATAAGCTTATCCTTTTTTACAATGCGGTCAACGATGAGGGCAAAAAGAATGACCAACCTGTATTTGTGCACAGCTGTAACAGCCTTTTTGACGCTCAGACCTTGCCGGCATATGATGTCTTTTTCGACCTTACAGGCAAAAGAGATGTCAGCGGACTGACACTTGCTGCTGGCAACAGGCAGTCGCTGCAAACTGAAAGGCAGCTTTCAAAGTCATGCCGTGAAAGACTTGGCATTGCCGATACCGAGCAAACAGCCAATTTGTGCAAAGACCACATCGAGCGCGGCCAAGAGCTGTTCTTCGGGAAAACCATTGGCGTAACCCAGATTGAAAACTATTTTTCATGCCCATTCAAGCATTTTGCAAGCTATGGTCTGCACCTGAAAGAAAAAGAGGTTTTCGAGTTTGACGCCCGCGATGTGGGCAACATTTGCCATAAGGGCGCAGAGCTGTTTGGTAAGGCGATTTCAGACGGCGGAATTGAAGACGTAGACGTGAAAAAATTTGTCAGCGACAATATTGACAAAATCATCGCAGATACAGGCGCGACAGATAAGCTTGAAAATAATGCACACAAAACAAGCATAAAAAAATATTTCATGCATCAGCTTGAAGTGCTTTGCAGTGGCATACTGCGCGAGCAAAAGGCCAGCGATTTTCGCCCTGTGGCCTTTGAATATCGCCTGCCTACTGCTCAGCTTGCCCCAGGCGTTCGCATTTCAGGTCGCGTTGACCGAATTGACAGATACAACGACTTTTTCAGGATTATTGACTACAAAACAGGGCGAACTGGCAATTTGCTGAAAGAGCTTTACTTTGGCAAAAAGCTTCAACTTTTTATCTATCAAAAAATCGCGGGCAAGGCGCTAGGCCTTAAACCAGCGGGCGTGCTGTATTTTGACGCGCGGCATGACTTTTCGTCAAATGATGAAGATAGTGCGCTTTTGAAAGGCATAGTTTCAGGCGACAGCGAGCTTCTTCATGCCTTTGACAAAAACCTTGACTATGGCGGCAAGAGTGATGTCTTGCCAATCGCAATGACAAACGATGGCAGATACAGGGGCAATATGATTGCAAAAGACGACCTGTCTGTGTATGAGGACTATGCCGCGGCGGTGGCGGCTTCGGCGGTAGAGGAGTGCAAGAGTGGTTTCATTCAGCCAAAACCAGACAGCGAAAGCTGCAACTTCTGCAAATACAAACCACTGTGCGGCTTTGAGGCAACAAAAGGCAAACGCATGCAGGGGAAAATAGGAGAGTACAAGATTGAAAAACAATCCAACTGATGAACAACGTCGCATTCTTGAAAGCGATAAGAAAAATCTGATTGTTTCGGCTTCGGCAGGCAGCGGAAAGACTTTTGTCGTGATTGAATATTTGATTTCACTGATTTGCGACAAAAAGTTGCCGGTGTCCAAGCTTTTGGTGCTTACCTTTACCAAGGCTGCCGCAAACGAGATGAAATCAAGGCTGAATAAAGCGATATTACAGCAGAAGTCAACACCTTTTTTGCTTGAACAGCTTGACGAAATACCCATCAGCGACATTTCAACTATTGACTCCTTCTGCGAAAAGCTGATCAAGCGCCACAGCAATCTTTTGGGAGTAGACGAAGATTTTAAAGTGCTTGACCAAGCGGCCAGCCAAAACTTGAAGCGCACCGCTTTCATGCGGGCAATGGCCGAGTTTGAAAAAGCGCAGTCGTCAGATTTTGATAAGGTCTTTTTTGCTTTCAAACACAACAACCAAATGCTTTTTGATTGCATGTGCGAAATCATGAGCTTTTTTGACAGCAGTTGTGAAAGCGCCGAGGACTTTCTCAAACGTGCGCCCGTGTTTGCTGAAAATGCCGAGAAATATCTTTTGAAAACCATGTCAGATAAGCTTGCTCAGGCGAAGCAGCTGCTTTGCCAAGTTGGCAGCGACCTGCCAAAACCGTACGCAGATTTTTCGAGCGCGCTTTATGACGTGGCAACAATGAAATTGCCGGGTGATTTTTTCAAGGCCGTTGACCTTCTCAGCAAGGCGGTTTTGCCTCGAACGCCTGGCAGTAAGATTGACAACGTTCAGGCAAAGGCTGTTCTCGTCAATGCCAAGGACAAAATCAAACAGGCAATCCAGCTTGCGCAAACCTTTGAGGGTGAAAGCCGCGGGCTATGCGAAATTGGCAGCCAGCTGCTCAAACTGCAAATCTTCTTTGAAAAGCAATACGCATCTCTTAAAACAGATGGCGATTTTGTGGATTTTGCCGACCTTGAAAAGATGGTAAAAAAGCTGATTGAAAACCAGGAAGTGCTTTCCTTTCTTCAAGAAAAATACGCCTACATCTTTATTGACGAATATCAGGACACCAACACCTTACAGTCGGCGATTGTCAAGCCGATTGCGGGCCAAGGCAATTTCGTTGCAGTCGGCGATCCAAAGCAGGGAATATATGCTTTCAGAAATGCCAGTATGGAAATCATGCAGCAGGACATCAAGGACTTTACCAATGCTGACGATAGCGACGCACTGTATTTGACTGGCAATTTTCGCTCAGACAAGAGAGTGCTTGATTTTGTCAATGATGTGTTCAAGAAACTGATGACCCCGCAGTCGGTGGGGATTGACTATCAAAAAACCGCAATGCTGTCGGGCATGACAAGCTTTGAAAAGCCAGCTCAGCCATCTGTGTCGGTCGACATAGTTTGCCCTCAAAATCAGGAACAGCCTCAGACGGCAGGATTGTACAGCGTGATGAAAGATGATTTCAAGCAAACAAGCAAATATTCGCTTGAAGTTGCAACCATTAAAGCCCGCATCAACCAACTTCTTTCAAGCGAAATCTATGATGGCAAACAAAAAAGGTTCCGCCCTGTACGAGAGGGCGATATTGCACTGCTTTTCCGCTCGCGCGGGCAGCTCATGCAGGAGTGCGTGCGTGATTTGCAGGACAGCGGCTTCAATGTGATTGCCGACATCAAACAGTCGCTGCTTGATGACAGAGAGGTGGCCGTGCTTGTCAGCCTGCTCAGACTGACGCTCAACAGAAATGATGACATCTCGCTTGCTGCCGTGCTCAATTCTTGGGTGGGCGGTTACAGCCTTGACCAGCTTGCCGAGATTAGGCTTTCTGGCGACAAGGACTTGACGTTTGCCCAGCTTTTTGCCCAGCAAACCGATGAAAAAGCACAAAAGTTTGAAAACCTTTTGCAGCTATTAAGCTTTGAAATACAAACTATGGGGCTTACAAAGGCCATTCAACGATTGTTTGACAGAAAAAATTACCATGCATACCAAAGCAGTTTGCCTGACAGCAGCATGAAAAAACAAACAATGCTGCAATTTTTCAAACAGTTACGGGCGGGTGAATATGACTTCAATCTGCCAGCATTTCTTGACCATCTTGACAATGATGGTGAAACAACCTCAACTGTTCAGCCCTCGGCTGACGCAATTACGGTGACAACAATTCATGCCACAAAAGGACTTGAATATCCAATAGTATTGCTCGCAGGTGGCGGCGAAAGCCTGGCAAAACCCTATAACAGGTCGTACATCATCTCTCATGAGTTCGGGCTGGCAACTCAGCTGTACGATTTTGACCGCGATTTGCGCCTGCCATCGCCAAGCTTCACGGCTACACGACTGAGCAAGGCCAAAAGCGAGTGGGTGAGCGAGATTATGATATTCTATGTGGCCATGACCAGAGCGCAAAACCATTTGTTTGTCACTGGCACTGTCAGCGAGAAGTTCTTTACCGAGCAGCGCGATCTTGACGACTGCGCCACATATCTTGATTTGATTTTCTACGCGCTTGGTCAAGACTTGAAAGAGCAGATTTTCCAGCAGGGCAGCATTTCAACAGAAAACCGCAGGTACACATTTGTTGACAGCGTAGATTCTCAGAATACTGCCGAACCTCTTTTGCAAAGCAGCAACTTTGACCAAAACATTGATGAGGTTAAAAAGTACATAGATTTTCAGTACAAAAATGCAGACATTTGCAAAATCAATCTCAAAAATTCGGTAACCAGTCTTTTGAATCTTGATAATGACGATGACGGCGGGCTTGCCTTTTCAAGCGATGTCGCCAGGTCGCAGGCCATTGAGCGCGGCAACGCCTTTCACAGCGCGCTACGCTATATAGATTTCAATTCGGTTGACTCAGAGTCCGAGCTCAAAGAAAAACTGCAAGAAATCAAAGACCTTCTCGGTGAGGAGTACGACCTCATTGACAGCGAGATCCTTTTCAAAAACATTCAACTGCTCAAATCGGTTATTGGCAACAATAAGGTCATGAAAGAAAGGCAGTTCATCATGAATTGCAGCCTGCGTGAAGCCGGCCAAGGCGACAGCGATGAAAAGGTAATTGTACAGGGCGTTGTTGACCTTTTCGCATACGGCGAGAAGAACATTCTGATTGACTATAAGTTTACCTCAAACAACAATGATGAAAGCGTGAAAAAACATTACCAAAAACAGCTTCAACTGTACAGCCTGGCGCTAGAAAAGGCATTTTATATCAAGATTGATGAAATATATCTGCTTTCGCTCAAATATGCGCGGCTTTTGCGGGTGAAATAAAGGTGCAATATGAAATACTTGTTTTTTGACATTGAATGCAGCAATGGCCACAACATCTGCTCTTTTGGCTACGTTATTGCAGATCAGTCTTTTTGCATACTCCAAAAAGAGGACATCGTCATCAATCCTGAAAGCCCGATTCTGCTTGCGCCGCATGGCAAACGCCCAAAGATTCAACTTGCGTACAGTGATGATTACCTCAAACACCAGCCAACCTTTGACGCTTTTTATCCAAAAATAAAAGGACTTCTTTGCGACAAAAACACAATTCTTTTTGGGCACAGCATTTCCAGCGACTTTGGCTTTCTCAATCTTGCGTGCAAGCGCTACAACCTGCCGGGGCTTGAAATAGAGGGGTACGACATGCAAAAGGCCTATCAGATGGTTTCGAATTGCCAGCATGTCCAGTCGCTTGAAAGCATAATAGAGGAACTGCAAATCAGTCATGAGCTGGTCTTTCACAAAAGCTGCGATGACGCCGAAGCTACCATGCTTATTTGCCAAAAAATATTTGAAAAATACCAGCTGAACATGCAAAATTTTAAAAAGAAGTTCGCAAATTGCTTGCGAAAAAACAGTACTTCAACCAGTAAAGAACAAAAAACAAACTTTACCCAGAAAGTCAATGAGCTGCGCAAAAAACATCTGAAAGCAGCGCGCCCGCAGAAGGTTGCCTTTTCAGACGGCTTCAAAACACTTAGCCCAAAAACACAATTCAAGCATATTACCAATCTTTTCAAGGCAGGCTTTGATTACACAAACAGAATTAAAGATTGCGATATTTTTGTTGTTGATGACAAGGCGGGCAATCGCAAGAAATATTTTGATTCGCTGCGGGCACAAGGATTGCAAAAGTCCAGTATAACAAAAAATCAGCTCGCCAAGCTTTTGTCTGAGCGCATTGACGCAACAGGGGCATACAATAAAACTCGCCAACAATAAAAACAGTTCACTGGCATATTGCAAAAAATAAAGCCGAAGACAACAGACCTAAACAAAATACTTGAATTGTTGTTGTGAAAAAATACATAAATTTATGAAAAAATGTTGACAAAACTGCCAAAAGAATGTATAATCATTGTGCAATCATGTTACAGACAAAGAAAGCATACATGATCAGCAGGCTTTTGGCAGCAAAAGGCAAACATGTTTTGCGAACTTCTGGCAGTGAAATTCACACTTGTACGGCGAACAATAGCCGGCGTGACACAGCCATAATTGACCAGCTTTTGCGGCGAAGGTGACGAATACAGAGATGTAGCTCAGCAGGTTAGAGCACCACCCTGATAAGGTGGGGGTCGGTGGTTCGAGTCCACTCATCT
>CAMLUY010000015.1 GCA_946487985.1 uncultured Clostridia bacterium | reverse complement strand
AAACTCGTGAGCCACAATAGACTGAGCCGCGATTGAATTTGATGAAAAATTCCCCTCTGAAATGTTGATACTTTTGTCTTTTGGATTGTAGTGGTCTGTCAAAGTGCCCTTACACATTTTCACTGTCAGATTCAGATTATTCTCTTGTGACAAACGCTCTGCAAGCTGCGCCCCTGTAAGCCCCAGCGATGATGGTATGTCGCGATATGCGCCATATGCGCTGTTGACTTTATGTTGAGCCACAAGTGCAATGATGATTGCAAAGATGATTACAAAACCTGCAACGCAGTATCCAATGATATATCCCATTTTACACTCCTATGTTATTCTGTGAAAAAAATCAATTTTAATTAAACAATTTGCTTTTCTTTGAAAGCGCTGTCCAGCCTAGCAAAATTCGCAAGAAATCTGCCCAGTATGTCAACTTTGCATCGCGAAGCAGTTTTTTCGCAAGTTTCAGCTCTTCACTATTGAGAATTTCAGATAAAAACCCTACCGCCTTTTTTGAGGCATCTTTTTCGATTGAAATGGTCAAAAGTTTGACAAACAGTGCCAGTAAAAATATTCCCCCGCCGCAGCAAAGCAAAGCTATGCCAACTGTCTGCAATGTGCCACCAAAGATGAGCAGCACAAGGCCTGCGATTATGCTTGGCGCAAAAATAAGTCCAAGCACTTTGCCAATTTTGCGCAATAGTATCAATCTTTTGAGCTTTTTGCCTTCAATGTCCTGCATTGCATGACCAATTTCATGGGCAATTATGGTAAACGAAGCCAGCGAATTTTGGTGAATTGAGTTTGTCGACAGATAAATCTTTCCTTTCAAATAGGCGTCACCAGCAAGCGCTGAAATCTGCACAACCTGCAAAGAGTTTTTAAAATATTTGTTGTTGAGATTGCCTATAAAATCCAGCGTGCCAAGCTCTGCCCTGATTGGACGTTTGTTGAGCTCTTGATAGCTTTGCATGAACTTGTCGTATGAGTAGTTTGCAACCGCGAGCAGAAAGCAAAGCAGAACTGCAAAGGCTATGATTGAAATTATGATGATCCATGTTGTGCTCATGAATATATTTTATATCAATTTTGGCAAATAATCAACTAAAACAATGAAAATTTGGATTGTCAAGTTATCAAAACTATTGTCGTACCCTTTTGTATCATCGTGCCAACTGGCGGCAGCTGACCTGTCACAATATCCCCTTCGCCGTCTACCTCATAGTAAAGCCCAAGATTGACCACCTGTTTTGCAGCTTCTGCAAGCGGCAGGTTTGTCAGGTCTGGCATAGTGACAAATTCGACAGACACTGTTTCGTCCTGCTTGGGCTCGTTCAGATAGTCAAACAGGCCGCTAAAAATTGCTTTACCATATGGCGCTGCGACAATGCTGCCATAGTACGCGCCATTGCTTGGCTCGTCAACCATGACGAAGACCAAATATTCTGGATTATCGGCCGGATATGTGCCAACAAAAGATGAAATATATTTGCCTTGGTCGATACCGCCCTCTGGCTTGTATTTCTGCGCAGTACCTGTCTTGCCGCCGACATTATATCCTTCAACAAAGGTATATTTGCCTGTTTTGTTTTCGGCAAATTCCAAAAGTCCGTTGACCTTTTGAGCAGTTTGAGCGCTGATAATATTTGAATGCAGCGTTTTGATTGAGGATTGTTTGACTTCGCCATTGGTTGTCGTCGCTTTTAAAAGGCTTGGCTGGTTGTAATTGCCGCCGTTCACAATGGCAGCCACAGCATTAAGAAGCTGCATTGGTGTCAGCGCGATCGCATGACCAAAGCCCATACGAGCAAGGTCGACATTCTTTACAAGCGATTTATCCATGAGCATGCCGCTGCCCTCACCTGAAATGTCAACCCCTGTTGCACTGCCAAGACCAAATTTTTCCATATATTGGTAAAATCTGTCAACGCCAAGGCGAAGCGCAAGGTCTATAAAGCAGCAGTTACATGAATTTGCAAAGGCCTCGGTAAGCGTCTGGCTGCCGTGCCCAATAGTTCGCCAACATTTGATACGCACGCCATCAACTATGCGATAGCCTGGGCAGTAAAATTTGTCATCAAGGTCAACAACGCCAGCTTCAAGCGCGGCCGCCACAGTCAAAATCTTGAAAGTCGAGCCAGGCTCATAGATGTCAGTGACAGCTTTGATTCTGCTGTTTTCAAACAGCGCTTCGAGGTCGTCACGCGGCACATCATTGAGGTCAAAGCTAGGTTTTGACGAAAGGGCCAAAATCTCGCTGGTCTTTGCCGACATTATCATACCGGTGACCGTTTTGGCTTTCTGCTCCTCCATTATTTGCTGCAATGCCTGTTCAAGAATAATCTGCATTTTGCTGTCAATGGTCAAGGTTAGTTCACTGCCTGGCGAGGCCGGATAGTAATATCTGAGGCTGCCACCGATTTCCTTGCCTTGAAGGTCTGATTGAACATAGCTGTAACCATCTTTGCCTTTGAGTAGGCTGTTGTACTGCGCCTCTACACCCGTCTGCCCCACATTGTCAACGCTGATAAAGCCCAAAACCTGTGTGAGCAGGTTGCCATAAGGATAATATCTGTCACAATTTTCTGCCAAATATACGCCATCAAGGCGATAGTTGTAAATGCGTTCTGCAAGCTGGGAGTCTATCTGCATTTTAATCAATGTTTCGCTTTGCCCACGCTTTTGCACCTTTTCAAGCACGCTTGCGAAAGAAAGTCCCAGTTCGGTTGAAAGTGCTGAAGCTACTGCTGTTGGCGAAGTTACTTCACGCGGTCGAACATAGACATTGTATGTCGTATAGCTGACAGCAAGCGTTGAGCCTGTTCGGTCATAAATCGTGCCGCGCGGGGCAACAATGGCAAGGTCACGCGTCCATTGGTCTGTCGCACGAAGTTGCAGCTTGCCGCCACTAATGATTTGAATAACAAAAAGCCTGACTGCAAGCGCGCAAAAAATAAAGGATATTACCAGAAGTACTGCTAATATCCTTTTTTTCAATGAGAATAATGTATAGGTTTTTTGCAAGGCTATCCTCCAAAAAGCCCTGAGATGAAATTACAGAATCGGTCGAACCAGTTTGACTTTTCGCCTATTGATGTTGGCGGTGTTTGCTCGGACGGGATTGTTTCAAACAGATTTTCCATATTTTTCGAGTTGGTTGCGTCAAGGTTGTGAAGATTGTTGAGATAGGAAATCAGGTTCATGTTGTACTCTGACGCAAGCTGGGAAATCTGTCCATTGATGTTGTCAATCATTGCAATGTTTGTAATACCCCATACGCCAAAAATGGCAAACAGAATGCAAATCAACGCTTTTTTTAATTTGTTTGGCTTGGGTTTGGCATCACTTTGCAATTCATCGTCACTTTTGATGAAGATTTTTTCGCGTTGAGCATCGGTGAGCGATTCAATAAAATCATAGTTGGGTTTTTCAATGACGAGTGATTGGCTTTCTGCTGGTGCGGGCTTGGTTTCAGGCTGCGCAGGCGTTTGCTGAGCGGTCTGGCTGTTTTGAAAAACCGCCGATGAAAAAGCTGTTTTTTTGCCAGGCGTTTGCGGTTTTTTTTCCTGTTGCATTGACTGATTTTGCTGCTCTTTCTGCTGGGCTTTGCCTTCATCAATGTATTTTGCAAAGCGCTTTTCAATCTGCTTTTTCCGCTCTGTTTCAATTTCAGCAAGAAGCGTCTTCTCTTCCATATTCTACTCCCCCTTTTTTCAATTTATTACTACTGCCTGCTTCGGCAAATTCAATTATTGCCAAAAATCAGAGTTTTTCAACAATTCGCAGTTTTGCGCTGCTTGACCTTGAATTTTTTGCCAGCTCTTGTGAGCTTGCCGTGATTGGCTTTTTGTTGACTAGTTTTATTTTTGCCTTGTGCCCACAAATGCATACAGGTGTTCGCGGCGGACAGATGCAATCTGTGCACTCTTTTTTGAAAATATTTTTCACTATTCTGTCTTCCAGGCTGTGGAAAGTGATTACTGCCATTCTTCCACCGCTTGCAAGCAGGTCAATCAGCTTTTCAAGCGCTTGGTCAAGACCTTCAAGCTCACGATTGACTTCAATTCTGATGGCTTGAAAAGTCTTTTTGGACAGGCCGCCTTTGCCGTAAATAGCACTTTTTGGAAAGCTTTTTTCAATAATTTCTTTCAGTTGTCCGGTGGTTTCAATAGCGGCGGTCTGTCTTGCCGCAATGATATTGTCAACAATCTTTCGCGCGTTCCACTCCTCGCCATACTTTTGCAAAATGTCAATCAGCTTTTCACGTGGATAGCTGTTGACAACGGTGAAAGCGTCCAGCGTCTGGTCGCGGTCAAAACGCATGTCAAGGCGACCATCATGCATAATGCTGAACCCGCGCTCGGTGCTGTCGAGCTGATAGGAGCTTACGCCAAGGTCTATCAACACGCCATCGACCTTTGAAACGCCCATCTCTCGCAAGCGGTCGGTCGCCTGCCTGTAATCTGAATGAATTATGGTCAAGTTTTCAAATTGAGAGAGCCTGTCACGACAAGTTGCTATTGCGTCGGCATCTCGGTCAAAGCCATAAAGGTGTCCGGTTTTTGAAAGTCTTTGAAGAATCTGTGAAGAGTGCCCGCCTCCGCCAATCGTGCAGTCAACATAAATGCCATCAGGCTTGATATCTAGCCCTGAAATCACCTCTTCAAGAAGCACAGGTATGTGCGAATATTCAATGTCCATATTTGTCCTTTTAGATGATTTTAGCAAAATTTGCAGCAAAAATCAAAAAAATAATGGCATTTGCAGCTTTTTATTGAAAAATAAAAATTGGCGTTTTGAATTTTCACCATACGCCAATTTTTTATTTTTTCAATTACATATTTTCAAGTTGTTCAAGCAGGTCAAAGATTTCAGTAAAGTTGATGTTTGGATAGTTGCTGCTTGAAAGCTTTTCTTGAAGCTCACTTGATGCTGAGATCTCGTTTTGATATTCAAGCTTGAACGCGTCAACAAGTGCAACGAATGCGCTTTGGAAGACGCCATCTGATGATGCGCGATAAGCATTTGTCTGCATGTCTGTCAAAAGGTTTGCAAGCAATATTCTGTCAAGGTCACGGAAAGTTCCACCTGCGCTTATCTCTTGATTGAGTGCAACAATGTCTTTAATGACTTGGCAAAGCTCTGCTGCCTGATCGTTTGCATTGCCCTCAATAAGCGTTGCGCCTTCAAGGCTGACAGTTACCTGTGCTGATGAGAGCTCCGACAATGATAATGCGATTTGCTCAAATATACTGTCCGCGAGCGCTTTGGTAGATTTCGCATACAATACAGGCTTGAAAATATTGTCAACCTGCTCTGTTGAAAGTGAAGAGAGCACTTGTTCAAAGTCACCTGCAAGAACGCTGTCAAGAAGAGTTTGGTCGCCGACAGACACTTTATTCATTTCAATCAAAACTTGTGAGATGTAGCCAAGGTCTGAATTCCAATCTTCATAGGTTGAAAGTGTACTGAAATCAACCACTTCATTTTTGATGGTTTTGAGCAGGTCATCGACAATCAGTGTCTTTGTTGGCTCTACTTGCGACAATGGAAGGATTACCTGTTTGAGAAGGTCATTTTTGCCTTCCTGTGAAATAAGGTCTGCAAGGTCTGAAATTACCGAACTGTTTTGGAAAAGCGTCATAAGGTCGTTTTCTTTCACTGCAATCATAGAAGGTGTGATATAATCAAACAGCTGACTATACGACGAAATCACGACGTCACTGCCCTGCAAGTCTTTCACAGGTGAAGTCGGCAGCCCGAAGTTATTCTGAGCAAGCAGTTTGTCAATGATTGGCACGCCAGTTGATGTCTGCAACAGCTTGTTTGCGCGCAGATTGTCAACAAGCTGACCAAGAAGTCCTGTCACCTTTGATATGTTGTAGCTTGACTCATGTGACACCAAGATGGTTGGGTCGGAAAGCACCGCGTCAATTTCTACTTCCTTTGAAATCTGAGAGAAATTTTGAGCTACGCTTACAATATTGGTTTTTAATTCTGCCCAGTCATTTTCAGTCCATGAAGAAGTGTCTGTACCAATCTTGTCAAGGTCAGAAAGCATATTATCAAGTACAACTTGCGCAACCGTGCCGATTGCGTCTTGTATGATGTTGAAATTGAATGCATCATCAATCAAAGTTTCAAAGCTTGTAATGTTTTCATCTGCAACAAGTATGTCGAGTATGCTTTCTTCACCAGCAGACATCAGCTTTGAAAGAAGTCCATTTTGTCCCAGATTTTTCATAGTTGTGATAACGTTGTTGATGTCATTTGCGAAATATTCTTTCAGTTGATTGCTGTCAAGTGTTGTGATTGAATCTTTGAGAGAAGAGAATATTTCTTGAAAATCAGCAGGAATCTGCGAAGCAAAAGGATATTTATCGTAATTGCAAATTATGTCGCTGACAAAGTCAACCATAATGCCGCGGAAAAGTCCGCTTTCTGTAAAGGTGTTGATGTATTTTTCAAGGCTTTCATAGTCTATTTTTGAGTAGTCAATGCTATCGCCTGCCTCAGACATCTGATATGCCATCTCGGCTATTGGATAAAGGTTGACAATCTCTTGACGAACACAGATTTTTTCGCCATCAATTTTTACCTGTGAAAGATAGTCAAAGGTCGCATTGTCAAGGCCAAACACACCGCAAATTTTGAAAAGCGCGCTCTTGTTGATTCCTGAAATGATTTCGTCAACCTCTGGTGGGATGGCTTCTGCAAGCGGCAAATTTCCACTTTGATTTTCGCCCGTGCCATCTTGCTGATCACCATTTTGTTGGTCGCTCGGCTGGTCATTCTGAACATCGGCGAAAACAATTGAAGCTTGGGTTTCTGTGCCTGTGTCCGTGTTGTTTTCTTCATTGTCATTTTCAGCCATTACGGTGATGTTTGTGCTTGTTACATCGTCATACAATCCGCCAAGAGCGGCAAGCGGCATAAATGCAAAAACCATGACCACAAAGGTCTTTGCAAGGCCAACCACTCCACCCCAAACGCGATGTTTTGATGTACCTTCGCGGTATTTGAGAGCTGTAACAGCAACAATTTTGTAAATTATATAAAGTACAAGCTCAACAGCTATTGTGATTAAAAGAAAAACTATTGTGTTTGCAAGCGCACCCGGCAAAGCTTTTATGAAAGTCGCAAGATTCGGGTTGCGGTCTATGATTATCTGTAAATCAGAGTTGCTTGAAAGTTCGCTGAGTATCAAATCAGCAAGTGTAGTCGGCTCGCCATTCATTGAAACTTCGATTCCCATAATCGCATTGGTGATTGGTGGCGTAATGAAGAAGGCAACAAGCACGCCCACGACTGCAAAAATAACGTTTACCCATGACCTTTTAAGCCCACGCCAAAAGCCTACAAAAAAGCCTGCGACCAAAATCAATATAAACGCGATTGATACAATCCATGCTATTGCAGATGCACTCATAATTACTCTCCTTTTGCGAACATATTAAATATTAACATCTTTTGCAATGAATTCTTAAATTATTTTTATTTTTTTTAAAAATAGATTGAATTTTTTTGGCGAAAATTATTCTTAATTGCCAATTTCGTCAAATTTTATGCAAAATCATCTTTACGTTCTCGGTATATATAGCCCTGTCAAATTGCTCATAATGATGCAAGCTTTTCCATCTCTGCCTTGATGTCAAGTCTTGGGAAAAGAATGCCAAGTTCGCCCAATTTTTTGCCAGCTTCAAGCTGGTGGAAGCTTTCAAGGTCATCAAAAGTGCTGTTTGGGTCAAGGTTCAGCGCAGTGAGAACCTTTGAGGTTGCGTTTGGCGCAAAAGATTGGAAAAGCTCGGTGCCTATACGTATCACTTCAAGCAGCAAACGCAAAATTTGTTTAAGTCTGGTTTCGCCGCCTTCAAGCTTGGCAACAGCCCAAGGCTGAACCTTTTGAATGTATGTGTTGGCTTCTGTGAAGATATTGAAAATTGAAATTACTGCTTTTGTGATATCAAGGCTGGCAATATGCTCTTTTACGTTTTTCACCTCGGCTTTGACAAAATCTTTAAGTGCAATATCGTCAGGATCTTCTGAGTCAACACACTCTGGCACAACGCCGTCAAAATATTTTTTGACCATGCTGAAAGTTCGTGAAACAAGGTTACCAAAATTGTTCGATAAGTCAGCATTGAAACGGGTCAGGAATGCCTCGGTTGAGTAGTTGCCGTCAGAGCCAAAAGGAATTTCGCGGCAAAGCATGTATCTGATTGCGTCAGCCGAATAAAGCGGCACAAGCACGCGAGGGTCAATGCACTCTTTTGTGAGTGCTGTCTTACTTTTTGAAAGTTTGTCGCCACCAAAAAGAATCCAGCCATGACCAAATACGCGTTTTGGCAGCTCAATACCAAGCGCCATCAGGATTGCTGGCCATACGATGGCGTGAAAACGCACTATTTCCTTGCCAATTACATGCACGTCAGCTGGCCAATATTTATCGAAGAGAGTTGTATCATTGCTTCCATAGCCAAGCGCTGTAATATAATTTGGAAGGGCATCAATCCAAACATAGATGGTGTGGTTTGGGTCAAACTCAACTGGCACGCCCCATTTTACTGATGTTCGTGACACACAAAGGTCACTGAGTCCTGGCTTGATAAAATTGTTGACCATTTCGTTTACACGAGATTTTGGCAACAAAAATTCAGGGTTATCATTGTAAAGCTTCAAAAGCCTATCGCCAAACTCTGAGAGCTTGAAAAAGTATGCCTCCTCTTCCTGGAACTTGACTTCACGTCCGCAATCTGGGCATTTTCCGTCAATAAGTTGGCTTTCTGTCCAGAACGACTCGCATGGCGTGCAATACCAGCCTTTGTATGCGCCCTTGTAAATGTACCCCTTTTTATACAGCTCTGTAAAAATCTTTTGAACGGCTTTTTCGTGATATTCATCAGTGGTGCGGATAAATTTATTGTAGCTGATGTCAAGCAACGCCCAAAGGTCTTTTGTGTCAGCAATGATTGAATCAAGATAAGTCTTTTCATCAACGCCAGCTTTTGCTGCCGCCTGGGAAACTTTTTGTCCATGCTCGTCAGTCCCAGTCAGGTAAAAAACATCTTTGCCAAGTTTTCTATTAAATCGGGCAAGCACGTCACAGACAATGGTGGTATATGAATTGCCAAGGGTCAACTTATTGCTCGGATAATAAATTGGTGTTGTAATATAAAATTTGTCTTTCATTTTCCTGTCCTCCCTTTAATCAAATTTCATGTAGATAATTTTATCACAGCAAAGACTTTTTGTCAATCAATTCAATCACGTCCTGTATTCTTTTGTGCTGACCAAAACTGTAACAACAATTTTATCGATACTTGGCGGATTTTGCACAATATTTTCAACGTTTTAATGCTTTTTTCGCCAAATTCAAATAAATTACTGCTTTGATGACGAAATTTTAAGTGATAAAATTGTTGCTGTGAAAAACAATATTTGTTTCATTATTGGTCTTGTGATGCTGATTGCCGTTGTTTGGATTATGACAATGGTATGCATTCGTCAGAACGACAGCCAAAATGAAAGTGACATGACTTCAACTACATATTTTGATAAAAATAGTCTGAATTGTGACTATAATGTTTTCGTCAGCAATAGTAATGAATTACGATAAAAACTTGCAAAATCTGAGCTTTTGAGATATAATATTGCCATGCGTGTAATCAATTTGGCTTCGGGCAGCGATGGTAATGTTACATATATTGAGTCGGACGGAAAAAGGTTTCTGTGTGACATTGGTTTGTCATGCAGTGAAACGACTGCGCGTCTGTCCGCAGTTGGCATCAGCCCAAATCAGATTGACGGCATAATCATCAGCCATGAACATTCTGACCATATCAAAGGGGTAGATATTTTTTCAAGCAAGTTTGACCTGCCTGTTTTCGCGCATGAAAAGGTATGGCTTGGTTTGGACGACAAGCTGAAAAAAGTAAAATCGCAAAACAGAAAGATTTTTGATGGAACATTTGAAATTGGTGATATGACGATTACGCCTTTTGAAGTGCCTCATGATGTAAGCTGCTTTGGTTACAGCTTTTCATGCCAACACCAAAAAATCAGCATAGTGACCGACCTTGGGCATGTAACTGACAGGATAATAAATGAAGTTTCAGGCAGCCAGATTGTATATATCGAAGCAAACTATGACAAAGACATGCTTTACAATGGCACAAAATACCCTCTTGCGTTGAAAAGGCGTATTGATGGGCCGAACGGCCACCTTTCAAACGCGGTGTCAGCAGACGCGATTTACAGGCTTTGCGATGGTGGCACGCGACAGATTGTGCTCGCTCACCTGAGCAAGGAAAATAATAGGCCTGAACTTGCATATAATTATATTTGTGAAAAGCTGCAAGGCGTGGGCATTATTGAAGGTGAAGACATCCGAATTGACGTTGCCTCACCATCGATTGGTGCTTTTTTCAGGATTAAATCGAATTGAAGAAATGGTGACAAAAGTCAATAAAAATCAATGTTTTTTAAATAAAGTATTGAAAATTGACTTAATATGTGATAAAATAGGATTAAATAATGGAGGGGAATTATGTCTAAATTGATTGAGAATATGCTGGTCAATCTTTTTCACAACAATGGCAAAAATATTGATAATGTGATTTTGAACAGCATTGAGCCAACCGAAACCTTTGACGCAAGGTTGACTGAGGCAAACTGCTTGACATCAAACTTTATGATGGACATTGACAAAAGCCTTGAAGACGGTTTTTTGAGCATTTGTGAAGAGCAGAACGGCTACAACAAAAAATTGGAGGGCTCAACTTTTGACCAGGCAAGAGCTCTTGCAAATGATTTCGACAGCAAAGAGTTTAAAAAAGAATTTAAGCAGGCCACTGAAATGGAGAAGTTTCAAGCCGCTATTGAAAGAAATCTTGCAGAATTTCAAGAAGATTTTGGCAATGAACTTTTTGAAAGCGTACTTGCGAAAGTCGCCGACAAAATGCCTGATGAAAACTTTGCTGTTCAGCTTGTTGCAGCGCTGACAGAAAGCAAAATCAATGCCAAGCAGCAAGATATCGACAGAATCGTTGAAATTGAAAAATCATGCAAGCCGCTTGTGTATTCAGCTTTGAGAAAAACAAAAGACTTCAAAAACACCAAAGATTTTCAAGACAGGATTGTTGAATATTTCAGAAGAAGCAGAAATACTTTGGCTTTTGATTATTTGCGCAAAGTTTCAATTTCAAACCTCATCAAGACAAAAGTACCAAATGACATCTATCTGAACACAAATGTTTCTGAAACAGGCAAAGACAACTCCCTGCTGACAGTTGGCGGGTTCGGCTATCAGATGTATCTGATCAATGCGAACGACCCTGACAGAAACAAAACTGAAAAAGATTTAAAAATCACCGACCTTATTAAAGGAAGCAACTTGTTTATAGGCAATCAGCTTTCTCATAATTCAAAAACTATCCAAAAAGCCTTTGAAAAAATCAATGAGAAAGTCAACGAATACAATATTATTAACGAGCTCAGTAATGGGCAAATCAAACCTGTTCAGGACAAACAAAACTTCCTTCAAAGTGCGATTGTGTTCATGCTTTTGAGTGAACAGGCGGAAATTCAAGACCCACTTGACCTTATTGGTATTGCAATCGCAAACCCAGTCAGTGACATTCTGTTCATGATGAACGAGAAAGAAGACATCAACTCGCTTATCGAAAATTCTTTCCATATTGCAAATTTAATCAGCCGTGAAGAAAAAGGCGTCAGCCTTGTTGAAAACAGAAATATTGAAGCGCTTGAACCAGAAGTAGTTCCAGAACGCCAACAAGAGCCAGCCGAAATACCGCAGCAAGCACCAGTACAGCAGCACGTTGAGAAAAACTATATAGGCACAAATGTTCGCGCTTTCTACAAGCTTCTGACAAGAAAAGTTGTTGAAATACTCAGCAAAAACCTCCCTCGTATGCAGGCGCTTGAAGAAGAGCTTGCTCAAAACGGCGAGTTCACAACCGACCTCACCTCTCTCAAAAAGCTTCGCAAAGGCGGATTTACAGCCGACCAAAAAGAGGATATGTATCAAGCTTTGACCGAGCTTTATGGCAGCTCAGAAGACATGCTCAAAACTATTGATGAACTCAAAAGCATGCACAGCGATATGGATATTATAGCTGGAAAACTGACAAATCAAATCAAAAAAGGTCAGGATTTCAAGCTCAGAAAGAAAGAGCTGTTGCAAATGCATCTTGATGATGAGCAGGCAAAAAGCCGACTTGAAAAATACCAAGCATATTTCACTTTTGTAAAATCTTTGGATCCAACAAAGAGAGTTACACTTAATCAAATTCTTGAACTTAAAAAAGAGCCAAGCAATCCACTTAATGGCATCTTGAAATACTTTGATGAGCCAGAAGAGGAAAAGACAGCAGCGCCAGAACAACATGATGATGCTGTTTCTGCCGAAAATAATCCAGTGGTTACAGAGGATGCACAAGACGTTCAAGAAGAAAGAGAATAAAAAAATAAGAGTTGCACCAAAATATGCAACTCTTTTTATTTTTTAATGATTTTAAAATAATTTTTAATAAATAAAAAATATAAAATTTATTTTTTTGTTTTTACAAATCAAGCAGAATATTTTGGTTGAAAAACATTTTATTTTAAAAA
>CAMLUY010000014.1 GCA_946487985.1 uncultured Clostridia bacterium | reverse complement strand
AACAATCAGGTTCAACATTGCCTGAAAAACTGCTAGACATGGGCACAGACATCACGCTAAAAGCCAAAGAGCACAAGCTTGACCCAGTCATAGGCCGCGAAGACGAAATACAGCGTGTCGTTGAAATCCTTTGCCGCAAGACAAAAAACAACCCAGTACTTATCGGCGAGGCCGGCGTAGGCAAAACCGCAGTTGTCGAAGGCCTTGCGCAGGCAATCGTAGCCGGCGACGTGCCAGAGCTTCTCAAAGATAAGGTCATCTATTCACTTGAAATAGGCGGACTGATGGCAGGCACAAAATACCGCGGCTCAATGGAGGAAAAACTCAAAGACGCCATTGAAACAATCATCGCCAGCAAAAACATCATCGTCTTTATCGATGAAATCCATACTCTTGCTCAGGCGGGCAGCGAAAAGGGCGAAACCTCACCAGCAGATATGTTAAAGCCATATCTTGCGCGCGGCGAGCTGCAAACAATCGGGGCTACAACCACAGATGAATATCGCAAATTCATTGAGAAGGACAAAGCCCTTGAACGCCGCTTCCAGCCAATTATGGTCAATCCGCCAACAGTGGAGCAGACCATTCAAATCCTTAAAGGCCTGAAAGACAGCTATGAGGCCTTCCATAAAATCACCATCACCGATGAAGCCATTGAAGCGGCAGCAGTGCTCTCTGACAGATATATCTCTGACCGCAGCCTGCCTGACAAGGCCATCGACCTTATCGATGAAGCTTCAAGCAAAGCCAAGGTGAATTTTGCCGTCAAGCCGCAAGAGATTCGCCAGATTGAAGACAAAATCAAAACCCTTTCAGCAAGCCGCGATGAAGCCAGCCTTCAACGTAACTATGAAAAGGCAGCAAAACTCCAATCTGAAATCATCAACCTTGAAAATGACTTGAAGAAAAAAGAGCAAAAATTTGATGTTAAGCGTGAAAAGTCTAACACAAACTCAATAGGCGCAAACGAAATAGCCGAAGTTGTGGCAAAATGGACAGGCATTCCAGTGACCAAAATCACAGAAAGCGAAAAGGATCGACTTATTCACCTTGAAGACATACTTCACAAACGTGTTATCGGCCAAAATGAAGCCGTTGACGCTGTGGCAAAGGCAATTCGCCGCTCACGCGTAGGCCTTCAAGATTCAAAACGCCCAATCGGCTCTTTCCTGTTTATGGGACAAACTGGCGTAGGTAAAACCGAGCTTTCAAAAGCCATCGCCGAAGCAATGTTCGATGATGAAAACAACCTCATTCGTATTGATATGAGCGAGTACATGGAATCGCACAGCGTGTCAAAACTCATTGGTTCGCCTCCTGGATATGTGGGCTATGACGAGGGCGGACAGCTTACCGAGCAGGTTCGCAGACATCCATATTCTGTGGTGCTTTTCGATGAGATTGAAAAGGCTCACCCAGATATTTTCAATGCACTTTTGCAAATCCTTGATGATGGCCGCTTGACCGATGGACAGGGCAGAACAGTGTCCTTCAAAAATACCATAATCATCATGACCAGCAACCTTGGCGCGCGCGAAGTCAAAGAACATCGCGCAAGACTGGGCTTCGGCGGTCAGGACGAAGAAGGGGAGTCAGTTGACACCAAAAAGATATACATGGACGCTCTCAAAAACAAGTTCAAACCAGAATTTATCAACCGTATTGACGTAATTTGCATCTTTGACAACCTCACCGAAGCCGACCTTGTAAAAATTGCAAAGATACTTATCTCCAACATCAACAAGCGCTTGAAAGAGAAAAACCTGTCCTTGAAAATCACAGAGGACGCTCTTGAATACATCGTTTCAAAGGGCAGCAATACAGAGTATGGAGCTCGACCACTTAAACGCTACATTCAGCAAGAAATCGAAGACCAAATCGCAGAGAAAATACTTCTCGGTCAGCTGAAAAATGAAGGGGAAATCATCATTGACTGCAATGATGGCAAATTGACTTTCACAAATGAATAATTAAAATAAATTCATTTTGCCAATTTCTGCCATTTCATTTGGAGAAATTCAAAATTTCTGATAAAATATGATTGTAGGAGGCTTGATATGAAAATAGATATCATTGAAAGAAATGGCTATGCTGTCAGCCAAAGACTTGACAGAATTTTGCGTGAAAAACTTGAAAGACTTGAAAAATATTTTGACGATGAAGTCAATGTAAAAGTTGTCTGCCTTAAAGTCGCAAAGCAGGAAAAACTTGAAATTACCATTACAAGCAAGGGGCTGCTTTACCGTGCAGAAGTTCAATCAGACAATATGTATGACAACATTGATATTGCTCTTCCAAAACTTGAAAAGCAAATCGTACGCAACAATGAAAAGCGCAAAGAAAAGAAGGCAAAGGGCTCAAAACAAGAAAACTTCCTGCCTTTCGAATTTTTGGAGGAGGAGCCAGAAGAGCTGCCTGCCATCTACAAAAGAAAGACTTTTGACCTTGACCCAATGCTGATTGATGACGCACGCTTTGCAATCGAGCGCCTTGGACATGACTTTTTCGTATTCCTGAATGCAGAAACAGGAAAAATCAATGTGCTCTATCGTCGCCGTGATGGCAAGTTCGGTCTTATTGACCTTGTTTATTAAAATAAAAACCAAGTTTTAAAATTGCACCCAAAAAGCTAATTACTTTTTGCGGTGCTTTTTTATATGTCGATACTTGAATCTTTCAAGCAATTTATACCTCACTTTTTCGCAGAACGCGCGGGACAACAGCCGTATAAAGCACAAAATCATACCTTAATTAAAAAATCCTTTGCTAATGGGGCGTTTTCCATAAAAGCAAAGGATTTTTATAATACTCTGAATTTGCACTCAAATATCACAAATCACTTTTCGCCGAAATTAAACCATGTCGATTTAATTTCCAAAAAGATTTTCAGCATGAAAAAATAGCAACGAAAAAAGAGCCAAGCACAAATGCCTGGCTCTTTATGTATGTTTTTTTGAAGCTTTCAGATTAGTTTGACTTTTTCAAATCATCAAGCATCTTTGCAAAATGTGCTTTCTTTCTGTCAGCATTGTTTTGATGAATTACATTATCACAAGCAGCCTTGTCAAGCAGAGATACAACATCTTTGTATGCAACTTCTGCAACAGCAACATCACGGTTTTCAACAGCAACCTTGAATTTCTTCGCAAATGTAGAAATGCGTGACTTGATTGCCTTATTTTCAGCTGTCTTTTTTTCAATGATTTTTACTCTTTTTTCTGCGGATTTAATGTTAGGCATGATTTACTCCTCTTAAAATTTCTATTAGAGTATAGCATATCCCAAAAACAAAATCAAGTAATTTAGAATAATTTTAAATAATTTTTTAATTTTCCGCCAAAATAAAGCTATGTTTGATCTCATTGATGAATGTGGAAAAGATTTATCTGAATATGGTTACAATGTGACTCCTCTTGGCCAATATGATATTGTGACAGCGTCTTTGTCGGTCAGCGACGACCAAACGGCCGAAAAACTAGGTTTTGAAAAGGGGGATTATTTTATTCTCAATGCCCCAAGATTTTATGAAAACGGGGCAGAGTGCTCAATAAAAATAATCCAGATTTTGTCTGACAAAATGCATGAGTTTATCAAAGCCCACTCCTTGCGCCGTAAAGACCGCGTGCTGTTTGCCTGCCTTGGCAATCCCGACATCGCAGCCGACAGCCTTGGCAAAGAGGTCTTTGACAACATCTCAATCGATGCACTTTCAAAGAAAAATAACATCTTTAAGTTCTGCCCAAATATCTATTACTCAACAGGTATTGAAACCATTGATATGGTCGAAATGGTGATCAAGTGCATGTCAATCAACTATTGCATCATTATTGACTCGCTCACTACAAGCTCGATCAGTAGACTTGGCAATTCATTTCAAATCACAACCTCGGGTATGACGCCAGGCAGCGGCGTGACACGCTTTAATCGTCCAATCAACCAAAAAACTATGGGCGTCCCTTGCTTTTCTGTGGGGGTGCCTTTCATGATTTTTGCCGAAGACCTTGACAAAAGCAGCCCGCCAGATTTGATACTTTCACCAAAAGATATCGGCGAGAATATCTCGCATGCCGGCATGATAATTGCACGCGCTCTCAATGAGGCGATAAAATGAATTACTATCTTTTCATTCCTTTTGTGATTGTGCTCATCTTGTTTTTCCCCATTAAAGGGGAGGCAAGAGTTTCTTTCAATGTACTTGATTTTTCAGGAGCATACGGCATTTTTGTCTACAATCTTAAACTTCAACACAGACTGTTTTGGATAAGAGGCAAAAAAATTATACTAAAAAAGGAAAATTCAATCGAGACAAAAGAGCTTTCTCTCAGCAGTCGTGAAGTAATCTTCGTGGAAATGTTTACAAACCAGATTAAAGACAAGACCAGGCTTCGAAAACTGTCTGTAATTTATACTTTGGGCGTTGATGACGCATTCCTGTCAGCTATGCTTGGCGGATATATCAATTTCGCTTTGACCACTTTTTACACTACTATAAAAAACAAAAAGCCAACTGCTACTTTGGAAATCGCAGATACCATTTCATACAATCGTCAGGTCTGCCAGTTCGCAGCAACAATAAGTATTTCAATTTCTTTATTCGATATTGTATATTCTTTGCTTAACTCGGTTATTCTAACTTGGAAAAAATATGCAAAAATCACTCTGAAAGCAGAGAGCAAAAACACCCAAGCCTAGCCGCGCCCGCTCGGAATTGCCCGCCTGTTCCTCAGGCGGGAAGGCGCTGCCCGCGCCAGCTTTGCAAAGCAAAGCCAATTCCGAGCGCCCCCAAAATCATCACAAAAAAGGAGTCACGTCATGAAATTTTACACAGGTAATGAAAACATCAACGGCCTTGTCGACAGCGCAATGGACAAAATCAAAACCATTGTCGATTCAAGCACAGTCATCGGCGAAAAGGTTACAACCGAAGACGGCACCACCATAATTCCCATCTCCCGCGTCACCGTGGGCTATGTGGTAGGCGGTGGCGAGTATGCCGACCTGTCCGCCCGCCGCGTAGCCAACCACTTCCCAATGGCTGGCGGTTCAAGCGGCGGTATGAGCGTTTCGCCAGTCGGATTTCTAATAATCTCAAAAGGCAACGTTCGCTTTATCAATGTTGAAAACAAATCTCTCTATCAAACCGTTCTCAATATGTTCAATCTGCTCATGACAAAAATGGACGCAAAAGAAAAGCAAAAAGCCGAACAAACTCAAACCGAACAACCTGAAAATCCAAGCGAGGCGGATAATGAGAAATAGCCTTACTCAAACTGTTCGCCTCACTTTAATCATGCTTCTTTTGTCATTGCTTCTGCTCAGCGCATTTTCAATGCCGACAGCTCTCGTTCAGACAAACGCGCAGCAGTCATACACATCAGCAAAAGCAATGTGCGTCATGGAAGCTGGCTCAAAGCGAGTGCTTTACAATAAAAACAGCGACGCGCAGCTGGCTATGGCAAGCACAACAAAGATTATGACCGCAATCACAGCCATAGAAAACTATGACGACCTTGACAAACCTTTCACCGTTTCAAATAAGTCTATTGGCATTCCAGGCACAAGTATATACCTTCGCAGCGGCGAGAAATTCAATCTTCGTGACCTGCTTTACGGACTCATGCTAGTGTCAGGCAACGATGCCAGCGTAGCCATAGGCGAGGAGGTGGGTGGCAGCACAGCAAATTTTGTAAAAATGATGAACGATACAGCCAAAAAGATTGGCGCAGTGAACACGCATTTCGACAATACTCACGGCTTAGACTCAAAAACTCACCATACAACAGCATATGACCTTGCACTCATCACCAGCTACGCTATTCAAAATCCGACCTTCAAAGAGATTGTATCCACTAAAAACACAAAAATAACCAACTCAGACGGCAAGACCCGCTACCTGAAAAATAAGAACAAGCTGCTTTTCTCTATGGAAGGCTGTGACGGAGTGAAGACAGGCTTCACAGATGACGCCGGCCGCTGCCTGGTAACAAGCTGCACTCGTGACGATATGACTGTTGTTGCCGTTGTTCTTAATTGCGGCCCAATGTTCGAGGAGTGTAAAGCACTGACAGAAAAGGCTTTCAATGAATATCAGCTTGTTGACCTGACCTCTGGCTATACCTTCGATAAAAGCCTGCCAGTTATTGGCGGCAGAGCGCAGTCGGTAAAGATTGGCACAAAGGGCAGCTACCTTTATCCGCTCCGCAGCGACGAGCTTTCAAAGGTTCGCTACAATGTTCGGCTTGACGAAAGCGTTGACGCTCCGGTTGAAAGCGGCCGAGTTGTAGGCGAAGTTGAAATTTTTATTGATAATGACTTGCATTTTGCCGAAAAAATATATACAATGGAAAATGTAAGGAGAAACTCTATCTGGGAGAAATTCTTTGACCTGATAGAACAGTGGTAAAATGCGTTTAAACAAATTTTTAAGTAACAGCGGCGTTGCATCTCGCCGCAAGTGCGACCAAATCATTGCAGAAGGCAAAGTGACAGTCAACGGTAAGGTTGTTACCGAAATGGGACTGCAAATCAATGAAAAAAAAGACAAAATCGCAGTAGAGGGGCGGGCAATCGCTCTCCCTTCTTCTTTTGTGTATATAAAGCTGCACAAACCAAAAGGCTATGCTTGCACCGCACATGACGAAAAGGGCAGAAAGACAATATTTGACCTTGTGAAAAGTGAGGAGCGCCTGTTTTCTATTGGCAGGCTTGACTACGACACTGAGGGGCTGATACTCTTGACCAACGATGGCGACTTTGCAAATCGTGTCGCACATCCTCGCTACCATCTGGAAAAAGAGTATCAAGTTACTATCGAGGGGGAAATCAAAGAAAGCGAACTTGCCGTACTTCGCAAAGGCGTAGTCATTGATGGAGAGCGTTTGCCAAGTGCTGGCGTAAAATTTAAGTCTTTTGATAACGGTTTTACCAAATTATCGGTCATTATTGACGAGGGGCAGAACCATCAAGTGCGCCGCATGTTCGAAGCCATCGGCAAGCCTATCAAACTTCTCAAACGCGTCAGAATAGGCGGAGTTCGCCTTGGCGGACTAGCACGCGGCGCTTATAAAGACCTTACCGAAGACGAACTCAACGCGCTGGTGAAAAACTGATGAGGGTGGCGATAATCGGTGGCGGCGCTGCCGGACTTTTTGCGGGTGGTCTGTTGTCAAATAGCGGCATAATCGCGACAATATTTGATGGCAATGAAAAACTTGGCAAAAAACTATACATTACTGGCAAAGGTCGGTGCAACCTTACAAATGATACAGACGTCGATGGCTACCTTGCAAACGTGGTTCATGGCAAGAAGTTCATGTACTCAGCCATAAATAATTTCACCTGCGCTGATACAATAAAATTCTTCGAAAATCAAGGCCTGCCCCTCAAAACAGAGCGCGGCAATCGCGTATTTCCTTGCTCAGATAAATCAAGCGATGTGATAAAAAAGCTTTCACATTATGCAGCAGGCTGCAAAATAAACCTTTGTGAAAAAGTACTTGCAGTCACAAACGAAAAGGGGACTTTCAAAATCAAAACTGAAAAACAATCATACCTTTTTGATAAAGTCATTGTCGCAACAGGCGGCAAAAGCTATCCAGCAACAGGCAGCAGCGGCGATGGCTACAAGCTTGCGGCATCGTTCGGTCACAACATAGTCAAGCCATGCCCAGCACTTGTGCCAATAAAAATCAGCGACAGCTTTTGCTCGTCACTTGAAGGCTTGTCGCTGAAAAACGTAACTCTTACCGCTGTCATTGCGGGCAAAAAACATTCCTTGTTCGGCGAGATGCTTTTTACCCACGATGGAATTTCTGGGCCAATCGCGCTTTCGCTGTCAAGCTTTATTGGGCGCGAACAAGATGTAAAATTGTACATCGACTTTAAAAGTGCGCTGACAAATGAGCAGCTTCACAACCGCCTTATCAGGGATTTTCAAGACAATTCAAACAAAAACCTTTCATATATTATCAAAGGACTTCTTCCAAAACGCCTTGCAGAGGCGTTCTTGACCTGCTGCGGCATTGACGGTTCAATCAAAGCGGGCATTGTAAGCGCAGAGCAGCGCAAAATCATAGTCGAAAAACTCAAATCTTTTGAGCTGAAATTTGGCGGCCTTTATCCAATCGAAGCTGGCATAATTACAAGCGGGGGCGTTTGCACAAAAGAAATAAATCCAAAAACAATGGAAAGCAAACTTGTTTCTGGCCTCTACTTTATCGGAGAGGTTCTTGACGTTGACTGCTTGACTGGTGGCTTCAATCTGCAAACCGCTTTTTCAACCGCTCATGCCTGCGCGCAGTCAATCATCTCAACAAAACAGGTTTGACCAAAACAAAAGGAGTAAACAATGTTTCATTTTATTCAAATACTTGCCGCTTTGCCTTTAAGGCTGTTTTATCCGACCAAATTTCACGGCAAAAAGAATATGCCAAAGGGCGCTTGCATCATTTCAAGCAACCATACTTCAAATTTAGACGCGGTCATTTTCGCCGTGCATACGTGGGAGAAAAAATACTACCTTGCCAAAAAAGAGCTTTTTAAAGGCAAGCTTCGCTCTGCATTTTTGAAAAGCTTGGGCTGCATAAAAATTGATCGCCAAAGAAGCGATGTTACAGCGATAAAACAATGCCTTAGCGTTTTGAAAAAGAATAAAAAACTTTTTATTTTCCCAGAAGGCACTCGCGTCCATAATGAGAATATGGAGCTTGGCGAGGTCAAACAGGGCACTGCAATGTTTGCCATCAAGGCAAAAGTTTCAATCGTGCCTGTCTTTATTGCTCACAAACCTAAAATATTCAGAAAAAATCATGTCTTCATCGGTCAGCCTTTTGACCTTTCACAATTCTATGATAAAAAGCTTTCAGCCGAAGAGCTTGACGCCGCAAGCGCTGTTGTAGCTCAAAAAATGAATGATTTGCGCCAATATGCCATGAATTCTTTGACAAAGAAAAAATAATTTGATACAATTTTACTCAAAGGTAATATTTTTATGGAAGAAGTTAAAGACGACAAAAAACAAATAAAAAATGATGAAAAGTTTGATATGTCAGCAATCGAAAAGACATTTACGACATACAAACGCGGACAAATGTTTGATGGCGTGGTGGTCATTAAGCGTGATGATGGCTGCATTTTCAATATAGGCGGGAAAAACGATGCCTTTTTGCCTATGTCTGAGGTCGATGATTTTGAGAATCTGAAAATAGGCGACCGCTTCAAAGTGATAATCACATCATCAAAAAATGAAAACGACATGCTTGAAGTGTCAAAAACCATGGCTGACAACATACTTCTCGCAACGCAAAACGCAAACAAACTAAAACTGGGCAGCAAGTTCTCTTTTGTCGCTTCAAGCGCAAACCGTGAAGGCATTTCTTCACGCATGGGCGAGTACACAATTTTTGTACCAGCAAACGAAATCTCACGCACAACCCATGACCCGTTCAGGGCAGTAGGCAAACAATTCGATGCGGTTGTCACAGACATCGATAAAACAAACAAGCAAATCTTTGCAAGTATCAAGCTTCTTGAAGACAAAATCCAAGAAACCAATGAAACGCTTTTCTGGAACTCAATCTTTATCAACAAAATCGTTCGAGGGAAGGTTAAAAAACTGTTGTCATATGGCGCTTTTATTGACGTAGGCGGTGTTGACTGCTTTATTCACATTTCAAATATGTCGCATACAAGAATAGGCGACCCATCAGAAGTGTTGCAAGAAGGTCAAGAGTACAATTTCAAGGTCATTGAAGTTGACCGCGAAAACAAAAAGGTTTCTTTAAGTTTGAAGGCTCTTCAAGAAAGTCCAAGACTGCTTGCTATCAAAGAACTCCATGTTGGCGCAATCTACAAGGGCGTTGTAATCAAACTGTTGCAGTTCGGCGCAATCGTCAAACTTGAAAACGGCGCGACAGGACTTTTGCACATTAAAAATGCGACTGACGCAAACAATAAAAAAATATACGAGATTGTCAAACTTGACCAAGCAGTCGAAGTTGAAGTCCTTTCAGTTGACATTGAATCTGAAAGGGTATCACTTAAACTTGTACATGCGTAACAACAATATGTAAAACAGCATATGCAAGACATAATACAATATCTTGTGGTTAATATGCGGAAATAGAACTGTTTAAGTTTCATGCAAAACTCAGTGGAAAAGCGCAGCGCATCATGCAATGGTATCAAAAAACGGCTTTCATACAAAACTAAAAAGCATTCATCTGAATTTAAAAGGTGCAAAGAATTGCACCAAACCATGCTACTGTGGCTCAGTCGGTAGAGCAATCGATTCGTAATCGATAGGTCGCGGGTTCGATTCCCGCCAGTAGCTCCAAAAGAAATCACGGCGTTTTTGCCATGCCTTACGATATTGAGGCAGATTGGCAAAGGCGCTTGTTTATTTTTATATTTGCGTTTGCTACAAAAGCAAATGCTTGAAAATTGAGTTGTAGTTCTTGCTTTTTACACGCTTGATTGAGCAGCAATTTCAATCAACTTTTTTTAAAAATCTTTATTTTTTGTTGGCGCTTGTGATGTTTGCTGATATAATATTGCCATGGTTGAATTTACTCAAAATTTGTTGAAATTTAAGAAAGCAAACGCTGCAAAACTTGAAAGTTTTGGCTTTAAAAAAGACAACGAAGGCTATGTTTTTCAAACGCCAATTTTAAATGGGCAAATGCTGCTGACAATCAAGTATGAAAATGGCGCATTGCAAACCGAGGTGTTTGACCTTGAAAATGACATGCCTTACACGCTTTATAAAATCAAAGGCGCAACTGGCAGCTTCGTTGGACAGGTGCGTCAAGACTGCCAAGACCTGCTGACGAAAATAGCCAACGAATGCTTTGAAAGGGAAGTTTTTTCAAGTGCGCAGTCCAAGCAAATAATCAATTACATTGATGAAAAATATGGCGACCAACTTGAATATCTTTGGGAAAAGTTCCCAAGCAACGCGATTTGGCGTAGACAAGATAATAAAAAATGGTACGCGGCACTGATAAAAATACCAAAGAACAAACTTGGCATTGACTCAAACGACGAGGTTGAAATCATAGATTTGCGAGCGGATAGCGCCACCAGTAAAAACCTGATTGATGGGAAGTCATTTTTTCAAGCTTATCATATGAACAAACAGCACTGGATAACAGTCACGCTTGATGGTTCAATACAGACTGAATTAATAACAAAACTTATCGACCAAAGCTTCGCACTTGCGGCAAAATAAAAAATCAAACAAGCTTGTAATCTCTGATTCGTAAATGCGTGTTATGTCGTGTATTTATTTGACAATTTTCGCAGAAATGTTTATAATGTTTTTGATAATAATTAAAGATGCACATGGACTGGCAAAAAATCTGGAATGATATTACAACCTTTTTTGAAGACAATGTGTGGAATATTGTAATCTTTTTTGCCGTCCTATTACTCGGAATCATTGTCGTCAAGCTTATAATGAATGTTACACGCCGCATACTCAATAAAACCAAAATGGAGAAAATAGCTGTCGGCTTTATTTGCACCATTTTAAAAATACTGTTGTACCTTGGCCTTACACTGATACTTCTCAGCATAATCGGCATTGAAATCACTGGGCTTTTGACAGCGCTCAGTGCGCTTTTGCTTGCGGTAGGCCTGGCTCTTCAAAACAACATTGCAAATGCCGCAAACGGCATAATCATAGTTTCAAACAAAATGTTCAAAAAGGGTGACTACATCGAGGTTGACGGCCGGGAAGGCAATATTCTCGCAATCAATTTTCTCTTTACCACATTGTTGACATCTGACAACAAAAAAATCTACATTCCAAACTCAACCATAATCAACAATCCAGTTGTCAACTATGATTCAAGCAAAACACGCCGCGTAGACATTAAATTTAATGTTGCCTACGAAAGTGATGTCGAAAAGGTAAAATCTCTGATTCTTGATTCAATGAAAAGCAACGGCAAAGTCCTTCTGAACCCGGCACCATTCTGCCGACTGAACGCGCTTAATTCAAGCAGCATCGAGTTTGTCGCCAAATGCTGGTGCGACGATGAAGATTATTGGGATGTGTATCACGATATACTTGAAACGGTGTACAATGAACTTAAACGCAACGAAATATCCATTCCGTACAACCAACTTGAAATACGTCAGCGCGACGACAAACCAACTTTGCCGGTGCAGGGCAGCGGACTGCCAAAACGCATTGAAAAAAACCGAGAAGAAAATCACTCCATAGACCTTGAAAGCGACAGCCTTTCAGATATTTTTAAAAAACGCGTTCATACCCGAAATAAAAATCTTGCAGAAACCTTACCAAAAAGAAAACTTTCTAAAAGAATTATTGCGCATGTCAAGCACAGCGCTTACAAATTCAAACGCGCAAAAATCCAATCGTCAAACTTTTACAAGCTGGCCTAACTCTTTTTCCCAAATCGAGGCGTCAAATCTCACATTTGCAGGACTGGTCGACGGCATCTTTTTGCATTCAATCCCAATATCAAAATTCTTTACAAAAAGATTGTACGCAAGTCCGCCGTTACATAAAACCTTTTTCAAATTTGGGTGCGCTTCAACAAGCTTGCCCACTTGCGCAAGCTCAACAATCGACTTGCCCAATGTGCTGTCGAGCGACCCCGTTAATCCAGCTTTCCAAACAACGTCCCAAAGCCCAATTTTATGCTTTCGACAAAAATCAACCTTGCTTTTACGGTCAGAAGGCACATCTTCATGAAATATGCCTGCCAAAAGCCGCCAGAACCTGTTTTGCGGATTGCCATAATAAAATTCATCAGCCCTCGACATTACAGACGGGAAAGACCCAAGTATCAGCACCTCGGTATCATCAAATATAACAGGCTCGAACCCAACAAAAATTTCATTCATAAAATAATTTTACAACAAAATGTTTTTGCATGCAAATATTTTGCATTTTCGTTCAAATATTTTGTCAAAAATCAAAAATAATATATAATGAAAGAATAACAGGGGGAGTTATGATCAATATTGC
>CAMLUY010000013.1 GCA_946487985.1 uncultured Clostridia bacterium | reverse complement strand
GCCTGATTGCTGCCTGATGCCAGCGTGTATGGATTTGCGACCGTTGCGACAACTTCAATGCTGGCTTCGCCAGTAATCACTTCTTTGATTGCCTGTTCGAGGCTTTGCAATTCAAACTGGTTTTCGGTCAAGGTGATTGTGTAGTTTTTATTGTTTGCTGTGACATTCAAAATGTACTGTATTGGATTAATGTTGTGTCCAACGAGTTCGGCCGAAAGATCATTCCATGAAATGATATTGCTGTCAAGCTTTGCAGAAAATTCAGAATTTTTGGTGTCAAGGTTCACAAGTTCAAAAGTTGTGACATCTGAATTGAAGAAGAAGTTTGTGCTGCCTTCATTTTTTGCCACCACTTCAAATGTGAAAGTGCTGCTGCCGGCAAAGTCTGAAAGCGCTATTCTGCCGCTGCTGTCGCCTGCGGTGAACTCTACATTGTCGCTGCTGCCATTGACAAGGACCTCTTCTGTTGAAAGCAGGTCGCCGCCAAGCACAAATGTTGCATAGGTTTCATCGCCCTCTGTCGAGATGGTGATACTGCCTATTTTTGCAAGCTGTTTTACTGTAATGGTGTTTGAATCAACTGGCTCTAAGAAGCGGCTGTTTTTGCTTTTTACAAAGATTTGGTGCGCGGTTGTGAAATCAACATCTCCGAGATTGAAAATGGATATTGAGTTTGCTGTAAAGTCTGTCTTTGCGACCTTGCCATCTACGTAGATGTCAAAAGTTGTGCCGCTAGCTTGGGCTGCCTGCCACTCAATAGTCAAATCCTGAGCATTAAAGGACAGATTCGCAGCTGTCAGCCTGTCAACGTTCAATGTAGTCTGCCCGCTTGTTGTTGTGCCAAGCGTTGATGGCAGATAGTACACGTCGCCAATCAGTCCATTTTTCATTGCATTTATTTGAATACGCAGGCTTTCGCAGTTTGCAAGCGCTTGTGCAAAAGTGGTATCGCTTTGATTCAGTTCATCAAAGATTTCCTGTAAAGAAATGCTTTTATTGTTTGCTCTTGTAAGATAGTAGAAGGTTTGGTCGCCGTTTTCACCGTTTTTGAATGTCAGACTGATGTAGTTGCGCTCAACATTGATATCGTCATTATCGAACGCAATCACGCCATTGTAGTAGTTGAAATTGCTTGGTGCTGAAACACGCTTGAATGATAACGTGCGGCTGTTTGAAAGATAGTAATCATTTCCACTTGCGTTGGCAGCATTCAGAACGATATCGATTTCGAAATTATCGCCAAACTCGGTGCTGTTGAGGTCGATTTGGTTTTCTCCGCCTTTGTTTACAAGCTCTTGATTGTGGTACATGCTTGCGCCTGTCGAGCCAGTTGGTACAATTACCGATAGATATTCGTTTGTCCACTGACCATTCTTCGCAAAGACGTCAGTTACCGAAAACTCAGGCACAGGAAATCGTGTAATCGACAGTTCAAACGGATTGCTGCTTGGATAGATAGTGCTATCGTACTGATCACCAGTGCTTGCAATAACCTTGATGTCGTACCTGCCTGCGTTGTCAAGGCTGCCAGATTTGAAAGTATATTTTACAGTCTGTCCTGACTCGCCAGCTGCAACCGAGCTGTCAAAAGCTCCGCCAATATATACATCAAATTTGCCAACATTTTCACTGCCAATGATTTCAAGTTGAAGGCCATTGTCTGTGGTAAACTTTACCTGTGGCGTTTCAAGCTGTTTGGTAATTACAAACTCTTTTGTAAAAACGCCGTTGTCGTTGTAGAAATCGCTGTCAAGATAGAGATTGTCGTCAGTGCTGAGCGAGGTGATTCTTATGACATAGTACCCTTCGCTCAAACGGTGAACTTCATTAATTTGCCCTTCGGTTGTCACGCCTTCTGTCGGAACTGCGCCCTCAGGTATCTGATAGTCAGAGCCCACCTTGTAAATTTGGTATTTATACTCTGCATCAACTGGCAGTTTTTCCCAGCTGAAAATGTGATAATCTTGGTTTTGGCTTTCTTTGACCGCACTGAGAATTGTCAGTGTGCGCTCTGCTGTTGTTTTGATTGCAATGTCTCTGCCGCCCTCATTTGAAATTCCAGCTTCAACACGCACTTGATAGGTGCTGCCATACGGCGTAATGTTCTGCAAATTTTCAACTGTGAATTTTATCTGGCCGTCTTCTTGGACAAAGCTTTCAAAGAGATTTCCATTTATGTAAAGCCTGTAATAGTTTGCGTCAGGCAGGCTTGCAAATGTAAAGACTGAATTTTCCCCGTCACGGCTGTGCGTGATTTGCCCTATTTCTGGCATAACCTTGAAATCAATAGTGATTGGATTGGAATTGATTACGTTTGAGGTGCTGGCGCTGCCCTCTGAGTATGGCTGAACATTGCCGCCTGAGATGTTTGGCAAAGCTGTCACTTTAAACTGATAATCGCCAGCCGCCAAGTTGCCAAGCTCAATCATTGCGCTTTCGCCGCTGACAACTGTGCTGCCTGTGCTCCATTCAATAAGGTATGTATTGTTGTAGCCATCACTTGTAAAGTCGAATTGTGCGTTTTTGCCTTCAAATGTCACCTCGGCTTGCGGCTCTGCAAGCTTGGCAAAGGTGATTTGGCTTGAACTTGAAAGGTTGCTTGAAAGGAAATAACCTTCATCAGTGGTTTGTCCCACCGAAATCATTTTGAGATTGTATATGCCTGAGCTCAGGTCGGTAAAGAAGCGCTGAGAGTTGTCATCGGCATCGTAATCAATCTTCTGTGAAAAGCCGTCATGTTCAAGCACCGCTGAAAACTTTGAAGCGTTTTCGATGCCTGACCATTGAAGAAAGCCGTTGACAATCAAGTCGCCGTATGTAATAGTTGGCGCTGCAAGTTTGCGAACAGTGATAGTGCTTGTTTGAGGCAACTTCACGCCTTCTGGGTCTTTTGCAATGATTTGAACTTCTGTTGAGGAGGAGTTTTCAATGTTTGAAAAATCATATGTAAAGTTTGTGTTTTCAATATCGTTTGCGACAAGAGTTCCGCCAATCAAGATGTCATATTTTGCACCCTGGCTTCCCGACCATGTCAGAGTTGCCTGTCCCTGACCAATTTCGTCAGAAACAGTCAAGAAGATGTTTTCAGCCCCCATCATTGTGCCGTAGTTGAGCACAACAGTTGTGCTGTTTTCAGAGCCGTCAATTTCACTTGTGCCAACCGCCCTGATCTTTGCATAGTATGAACCTGGCTCTGTCAGCCTGAAACTGCTTTGACATTCATACTCGGTGTAATGCATGTTTTCAATGTCATCACTGCCAAGGTCTGTCGCTTTCGCGATTGAAAGTACATAGCTTTCAGCAGTAACCGCGTTGCCATCAATGACAACAAAGCCATCGTCCCACTCTACAAGGCCACTGTCGTCAACTCGAAGATTTGTTGGAGAAGAAAATCTGTATTTTACAGTAACCAAGGTTCGAGCGAAAGTTCTGCCTTCAAAGGAGGCAAGCACATATGCGTTGCCTGATTTGAGCGCAACAAATTTGTCGCCTTCAAGAGAAAGCACGCTGCTGTTGCTTGAAGTCAGTTTGACAAACTCTTTTGTCACGCCTTCAAGCTGGTCAAGCTCAGACAAAAAGTCAATCTCATCATTGATTGAGATGACATATTCGCTCTGCTTAAATTTTCCGCTTACACTTGTTTTTTCGCCACATGCCGTCAAGCAAAACACGCTGAGCATGATGACGAACATTGCAAATATACTTTTCTTCATTTCGCCTCTTCTCCCTAGTATAAACATATTAGCATTTTTTACTCTTTTCTGCAAATGATTTGCCGATTTTTGATACATTTTCAAATTTAAAAAAGAAATTTGTTTTTAAAAAAAATGTTGATTTTTTATGGAAATTCTGCTGTTAATTACCTGAATTAAAAAAAACAAAAAAATATTCAAAAAAAATCAAAAAATAAATAAAAAACAACAATATCACAAAAATAAAGCTGAAAAAATATAATGATTGAGGAGGAGAAATGACAGGTTTTATTCTTTCTCAAATTTTGGGAGGGGTCGCACTGCTGCTGACTTGCATGTCATATTTCACCGATAACAAGAGGCGCTTTTTTGCAGTGCAGATTCTCGCCAATCTTTTTTATGCGTCGTCATTTCTTGCGCAAGGCGTTTTTGTAGGCGGCATCAACACCATTATTTCAATAGTACGCGTTTTTACACTGTTTTTCTTTGAAAAAAGTGAAAAAAACTGCCCTGTATCTGTATTTTTGATATTCTCAACGGCTTATCTGATTGCTGGCAACCTATGCTTGCAAAGCGAAATTGATATTCTTGCCGTTGTTGCATATGAGCTTTTCAATATGGCAATGTTTGTCAGCGATATGGACGCAACAAGAATTTTGATGATTTTACCAAATATAATTATTGCAATCTACAACCTGCTGAGCAGTACCTTTACAAATGCAGCGCTTGACATGATTGAAGTATTGGTTCTGTTTTTGGTAGTGATGCAATCATTTTCGCATAAAAATATCACCAAATTTAAATATTTGGTTTGAAATTGCAAAAAAAATACAAAAAAATCGATTTTTTATTTATTTTTTGGATATTTTTGACTTTTTATTGCTAAATTTGCCGCCAATAAATATTTTTGCAATGCATGGGCAGGATATTTTCGGAGGTAAAAATGAAAATTCGAAATATCACAATCATGATTATGGTTATTCTGATTTTGCTTGGCGCATTTTTTGGCAGTATGTTGATTACCCATACCACGCAGGCCGAAGAGGTAGTCGAGTACACCGATTCATCGTCTGTCACCAGTCAAACAGCAAACCAGACAACAGCTGTTGAAACTCAGCCAGTTGACGACATTGCAAGCACAGAAGCAGAAAAAGATTTTTGCGATGAAATGTGCATTTGCATTATTGGCAACGCGAAAAAGTCTCTCACGCCAGACAGCGCTGTTGTCACAGCGGTCATTGAAACTCTTGACGCTGACATCAAGAATGCAAAAGACAAAAATTTTCAGCAGTTCAACAATGTGCTTGCTGCTTTAAATGACAGCGGAATTGATTCGCAGTCTATCGTAATCGAGTCGTACACCTCATATCCAAGCTATGACTACACCAGCGGCAAAACACTTGTTGGCTATTATTCAATCACAAGCTTCACTTTTGAAGTGTCTGACCTTGACAACTTGAAAAAGTATATTGATGTCGCCACTGAAAATGGTGTTTCAAGCATACGCAGTCTGAACTATAAAGTGTCAAACCTTGAAGAGGAATATTCAAATGTACTGATGAGCGCGCTTGAAAATGCCAAAGAAAAGGCAGCCAAGCTTCTTGGCAGAGATGACTTGAAAGTTTGCAATATCAAAGAAGAGTCGGTATACTACTCAAACAGCTTGTATCGCTCTTTTGCCGAAGAGCTGAGCTCATCTGCGCTTGTAGGCAAACTTGAAGTTCAAGCAAAAGTATTGGTTGAATTTCAATAAAAAGCCTTTTTTGAGACAAGCAAAAAACCGTTTATACAGAATTACTCAGTTTGCATAAAAAGAAATTTTTACTAAAAAACAGATAAAAATTAGAAAATATAATCTAAAAAATAAAAATAAGCAAAAATTTTAAAAAACAAACAAAAAAACTGATACAAAATTGCATCAGTTTTTTATTTTTCTACATAAAGAAGAATGTCAATTTAAATATCATGCAGGCGACAACATAGCTTGCAAGCAGAGTGACCGCTATAAATTCAACTGAAATGATGATTTTCAAATATAGTTTGTCAATCTGTCTGATAACCATTATGTTTGTAAAGCCAAGCGCTCCACCAAACAAACCGCCTATCGCGCCGAAAAGCACGCATGGAGGTATGAGTACCAGAAAAGATAGCAATATTTCAAGCCAAGTGAGTTTGCGCAGCACTTCAATGCTGCTGCCGAACATATTTACCGTTACGCCAATCACTTGATTGCCTTTGATTTCAAACTGTTGGGACTTCTCACCATTTTTGTATTCATAGACATTGCGTTTCACTTTGCTGAGCTGTTTGCCATCATAGTAAATCGTTCTTTTTCCCGTCCAAAAGGACTCTTCATAGGTAAAAGGCTTGTTTTTGGTTTGCTGGTTTTCAATCACAACTTTCATGCAATCACCCCTTTTAATACTGGCAGGCTGCCGGCTGAAAACTCCCACATTGATGTATCGCCTGTAAAGATGTGCTCTTTCAGCCATGTTTCATCGGTGAAGTTTTCATCTGTGGCAACTGAGAAGTTTTCATCGACTTTAATGCGTTTCACAGTGCCTTCCTGGTACGCAATCATGATGTTTCTGTCAGAAGAAATGTACAGATTGTTTTCTTCAATATCTTCTGTGCTGAAAAATGCAAAGTTAGATATTTGGGTATCTTCAAAAACTTCATAGTTTGTGGCCTTGAACTCGCCTGCGAAGTCGCCCGCAACAAAGCAGTGTGCAATCTCGCCTTCGACCGAATCTGCCGCAAATGCAGCAATCTTCACGCCAATTGTTCGATAGATGCGTTCGACAACAAAGCTGAAATCAACGTCAGAGTAGCAGAACTCAATTTTGCCAGTGTTGCCGCCAACAAAAGTTGCCAAGATTATGTCTTTGTAATCGTCCTGCATACTGCTGTAATCAATACTGCTGCTGCCAACAAATGAGTTTGTTATTGTTCCGCCATTTGCAAGCACGAAACCGCTGACGTTGGTGTAAGAAGTGTCTGTTTCAAGGTTGACCGCATAGTTTGCGTTTTGCAGAGAGCATTTGTTGATCGTGCCATAGTTTGACCCAACAAAGCCTGCGAGGTATACGCCAGTGTTGGCAGGCGTTGCAGAGTATTCTACGCCGTTGACGTGGCAGTTTTCAATCGTGCCGTAGTTTGAGTGTACAAGCGGGCTGATAGCCAATTCTGAAACAGTGCTCAAACTTCTGATTGACACATTGTCAAGGCTGAGATTTTTGAGTGTTGCCCCTTCTGGCACTTCTTTAAACAGCGACATCTGCCAGCGCAGTAAATATATGTTTCCACCAGCCAAAACAGCGTTTTGTATGGCGTGTCCCTGTCCATCAAAGGATGCAAATTCTGTATTGCTGATGAAAAGCGCTGTCCCATTCATGTCAATGTTATCTGTCAAAACGTAGTGCATGCCAGTTGTCGAGCCCAGTGAAAACTCAATCAAATCGTCAATGGTGCTGAGCTTAAATGGGTCGCCTTCGCTGCCATCACCGCCGCTGTAAATGTTTTCTTCCCAATATGCCTTGAACACAATCGTCTTGTTCTCAACAGTATTCATATTGCATATGACAATCGTGTTGTGGTGATATACATTTTCGCCATATACCCAGCCCAAGAACCTCAGGTCGCCATTGGTCGGCTGATTGTATCCTTCAAGCCTGATTTCTTCAAGGTACTCAACTTCGATTTCATCTTGGAAGTAATTACCACCATTGGCGTCAAATTTTATTTTGAATTTAATTGGGCGATAGTTTGCTTCAAGCTCGACCGTTGCTCCGTTGGTATTTGTCAGCCCATGCACGGTCTGATTTTCAGTGAACTCTGCATACTCATCGTCCCCTGTGTTACCCCTGCTCCAAAAATCGAGTGCGTAGCCAGAAACATCTTTCAAGCTGCCTGAAATTGTATGCTCGTCGAAATATTTAAGCTGAACCGTAGAGAGGATTTCGTCCTGATATGTGTAGTTGAGGGTATAGCCGACTTCATCCCAGATGACTTTAATCCTGATGATATCGCCCTCATCGCCGCACAGCTGGCTGTACGTGCTGCCAGTGTTGTGCTGCCTGCCTGTCAGCTCCTCCTCAAATTTTATTGGATAGTATCCTTCGTTCACAAGCGTGGTAGTGTATGTCTTTTGCTCTGAGTATTTCACTTTCACCTGCTCAGTCTCACCTGTTTCGGTGCTGAAATACTCAACAATATACTCTATGTCTTCAAATACTGCTCTTGCATCTACTCTCTGACCATTTGTAGTAGTAAGGTTTTTCACCTCCTGACCGGGCAGAAACACTTCGCCATTGATGCGCCAGCCAGTAAGTTTTTTGTGCTCTGGCACGAATGTTGGGTCTGAGTCGAAAGTCATGACAGGCAGCACCAATGTCTGATCGTACTCTGTGTCAATTTCGAATGTGGTATTTCCAATATACAAAACCGAATAGGATATTGGTTGCCAGGTCGCCGTCAGTGTAATTGTTGCCTGGTCTGTTGTGAGGTTGATAAACTCAGCGCCATCAGCAAGGATTTGACCGTTGTATGACCAGCCGGTGAACAAATAGCCCTCTTTGGTAAACGTCACCTTTGGCAGCGTTGATGTCTGATTTGCCTTTGCGCTGAAATTGTCCATAGTTCCACTGCCACTGCCCGGATCAAAGACGATGGTATATTCAAGGTCTTTGAACTGTGCGACAAGCTCAATCACCCCGCCGTCAGTGGCTGTAAGGTTTTTCACAGTCTGCTCATCGCTGTACTTTGTGTTTGTAATTACGTTCAGCCAGTGGTCAAACATGTAATATTCTTTTGTAAAGGTATTTTTTGACAGCTTAGTTTCCTGGTCGTACACCATCGTTTGGTCAGCCATTTCGCCGCTGCCATCGCCTGCGTCAAACCTGACAGTGTATGAGATTGCCTGCCACTTGGCATAGCAGCTTGTTTTGTCTGTAACTGGCTGAGTAAAGTCAAATGGAGTATTGAACTCTTCGTCTTCATACCAGCCTTTGAAGGTATATCCTGAGCGCACAGGTTCGGCAATAGGATTTATTTTGTCGCCGCTAATAAACTCCTGACTGTGGTAAATATAGCCATTGCTGTAATAGTAAAACGTCTTGTGAATATTGTAGTACTCCTCCATCGACATATTGATGTCACGCTCTACACTGTGAATCTTGTTGATAGGGATTGCCATGTTCATATAGTTGACAGTGCCATCGGTCAACATTGCAGAAGTGATGCCAATCACCTTGCCGCTTTCGTTTAACAGCACGCCGCCACTGTTGCCTCTTGTAAAATCGGCCGTGGTCTGAATGTAGGTATTGCCTTCATATGTGTATGCTGTTTTGGATATAATCCCCTGAGTGAACGTGCTGTCCACGCTGCCAAGTTGGAATGACTCTGGATAGCCAATTGCGTACACCACGTCACCCACCGAGATTTTGTTGCTGTTGCCAATCGAAACTTTTGGTGATTTTTTTATGTCTATCTGTATAATTGCAATGTCAGCGTCTTCATCGCAGCCAACAACTGTCAAAATATCATAGGTCTGTCCATCATTTGTTTGTATTTCGCCGCTTGTGCAGTTTGCGATTACGTGATAGTTTGTCACTGCCAAGCCTTTACTGTTGATGAAAAATCCGCTTCCCGCCGACTGGCGACCATTGCCCTTTGCCGTAATGCAAAACACGGCTGGGTCAACCATAGAGTAAATTTTGCTGCTTGAATATTTTACAGGAATCAAAAAGGCGCAAAGCGCAAGAATGAGAATTATTATTCCAAGCCCGCCCATTATGTACCAAGGTTTGTTTTTTGTCCAATTAAATTTGTTTGACGCCTTTGATGTTTGACTTTCTGATTTATTTTCTTGATTTGACATGCCAAAAAATTCTGACATTGAAATGTCAAAGATCTCACATAGCTTTTCAATGGTGGCAAGGTCAGGCTCACTCAAATTGTTTTCCCATTTCGAAACCGCCTGATAAGAGATGTTGAGCTTGTCGCCCAAATCCTTTTGTGTCATACCCTTTTCTTTTCGCAATTTTGCGATTGTGCTACCATAGTTTTTCAATCTTGAATCCCCCCTTGGCATTGTCATTATATCATAAAACCGTCAAAAATGAACGCAAAAACGCTCAACTTTTGGTTGAATTGCTTTACATTTCGTTGATAAAAATTCAGTAGCAGCTAAAAAAGCCCAAAATATCTCTTTTTATTATTATCTTTATCTGAATTATTATGTAATACTGCATGATTTACCGCTATATATAAAAATCCTGCAAAAGTTATTGCAGGATTTTTATCAGACTCGTTTGCATATGCGATTGTATTTGTGCTGCCGTCAGATCGTTGCGTCGCAAGCAGATGATTTTTTCAGACTGTCGGGTGGTAAGAACTGGTATAATGCCTTTCATAAGCGTCGTACCAAAGGGTTCCCCCTCCACTCCAAACTAATGTGAAGTAATCAAGCAAACCTCTTGGAACCTCTGAATCAGGGACGTCTGCATTCAACATCAAGTATTGGGCATAATATGCAACACAACCAGCCGCAGTATCGCTATCCAATTGCTTAATGATGGCCTCGCTGTAGATTTGTACCTCAGTCAGCCCTGTGCAGCCATAAAATGCATCATTTCCAATGCTGGTCACGCTGGCTGGAATTGTCAGCTCTGCTCCCAGGTTTTCACACCATCTGAATGCGTCTTCTCCAATAGTAGTAACTCCTAATGGTAGCGTCAATGTGCCTGCCAGTCCGCTGCAAGACGAGAATGCACTGTCGCCTATTGTGCGAAGCTGTGTCCCCGCAAAAGTCAGGCTTGTCAAGCCTTCGCAAGAAGAAAACGCATAATCCCCAATTGTTGTTACACGTGATGGTATGGTTAATGCTCCTGTCAAACTCGTGCCACAGAAAGCATAATCACCAATTGTTCGCAATTTGCTGCCGCTGGCAAAGCCCAAGCCGGTCAGTTCACTGCACTCATAGAAAGCGAAGCTGCCGATGCTGGTTACGTTGGCTGGAATTGTTAATGTGCCTGTCAAGCCCGTGCAGTCACGGAAAGCATAAACCCCAATTGTTTGCAATTTGCTGCCACTTGCAAGGTACAATGTTGTCAGGCTTGAACAATTAGCAAATGCATAATCGCCAATGCTGGTTACGTTGGCTGGAATTGTCAATGTCCCTGTCAAGCCCGTGCAGCCACTGAAAGCATCTTTCCCAATAACTTGCAGCTGACTGCCGCTTGCAAAAATCAGGTAAGTCAGGCTGGTGCATGCGCCTGGTTCATCCATACCATTTATATCTGAAAAGGCGCTTGCTCCAATGCTAATTACACTGGCTGGGATTGTCAATGTGCCTGTCAAGCCTTCACATCCAGCGAACGCACTCGTCCCAATTGTTTGCAACTTGCTGCCGCTGGCAAAAGACAATGATGTTAGGCTTGAACAATGAGTATATGCATAATCGCCAATGCTGGTTACGCTGGCTGGGATTGTCAATGCACCACTCAGTCCACTGCACTCATAGAAAGCATAGCTGCCAATCCTTGTCAAAGTGTTTGGCAATGTCACGTCTTGCAGTGTGCTTGCGACCGATGTGAACGCTCCATCCACGCCAGTGAGAACATCCCTGCTGCCATCTGCGATTGAGGTCACGGTGTATTGGCTGCCAGCCCCATACACAACGTCGCCTTCAATAACCGCTTTTGAAATTGATGATGGCACTGACACGTTGCTTGCACTGCCAGTGTAGCGTACAAGCGATGCTGTCATATCTGTATCGTCAGTTGTAAACTCAAAGTCAGTGTAAATGCTGTTTGTGATGTATTTTTTGTATCCTTCAACCTGCACACCCTCTGTGTCAAGTGTGCCTGGGAATGTGGCTGGAAGCTGCGTTGCTGCGCTTTCTTCAACAAATACAACAAATGCAAAGTATATCAAATAACCTGCTGATGTGTTGCTTGAAAGCTGCGATGCGATTCTCGGGCTGTCAATGTAAACAGAAGAAAGGTTATCGCATGAAAAGAAACCATAGCTCGCTATACTTGTGACATTTTCTGGGATCACAATACTACTCAATCCCGTGCAACTATTAAATGCCCATGAAGCAATAGTTTTCAGCTGGCTGCCCTCTTCAAAAATAACGCTTGTCAAACCTGAGCAACTAGTAAAGGCTTGTGTTCCAATACTTGTGACGCTTGAAGGTATTGTAATGCTTGACAATAGCCTGCAAGTGTAAAAAGCATAATTACCAATTTTTTGCAGTTCGTTTGGTAATGTCACGCTTTGCAGCGTGCTTGCGACAGACTTAAAGGCACCAGTGCTTGATGTACCATCCGCAATTGATGTCACGGTGTAATCATTGCCTTTGACATACACTGTTGAGCCGTCTACTGTAACCTTTGAGATGCGCGATGGTATGATTACGCTCGACGCACTGCCTGTGTATGATACGAGCGAAGCCGTCATGTCGGTATCGTTGGTTGTAAACACAAAACCTTCAAGCGATGTAAGGTCTGCGTATTTAGCATATCCTGCGACATCCGATGTCACTTTTGTGAACATGCTTGTAAAATCGCTTGGCAACGCGACTTCCGCCGTGTCTTTGATATACACAATGCTTGCGTTTTCAAGAAGAGAACCACAAACTGTCCTATCTGAAAGGTCAACCGCTACGCCTACACCATCCACATATACAACCGCAAGGCTGCTACATCCAGAGAACGCCGCCGTTTCAATTCTTGTAACGCTTCCCGGAATCGCAATACTTTGAAGGCTGCTGTTATCAATGAATGCTGCTGTGCCGATTGTTTGTAGTTTACTGCCTGATGCAAAAGTCAATTTTGTCAAATTTGGATTGTTCCCAATTCCATTTTGAGCTATTGTTGTTACGTTGGCAGGAACTATAACTTCAAGAATATCATTATTTTGCCAAATTGCCTGCGCTCCAACACTTTCCACTGAATATTCGCTGCCCACAACGTACAGCGTTTCACCATTTAGGACTACTTTTGAAACCGTTGACGGAATGGTCACGCTTGCTGCACTGCCAGTATATTTTGTAAACATTGCTGTCTTCTCATTTGTTTTAAACGTGAAGTCTGTGTACACATTTGGAGAAAGATATTTTTTATATCCCGCTACTTGCGCGCCCTCTGTGTCAAGCGTGAATGGGAATGTGCTTGACAATGAACCAACGGCATTGTCATTTACGTACACAATGTAGGCATTGCTAATCAAGCTGCCGCATGCGGTTGTGCTTGAAAGCTGTGATGCGATGCTTGCACTGTCGATGTATGCCATTGCAAGGCCTGTGCAACCTGCAAAGGCATCAGTGCCAATGCTTCTTACAGATGATGGAATGTTTATGCTTGTCAAGCTGCTGCAATTTTGGAATGTATCAATATTGATTGTCGTTACCCCATTAGGTATGTTGATGCTTGCAAGTTTTGTACATTCTGCAAATGCGCCCTCACCAATAGTATTCACATTTGCTGGCAAGGTTACGCTTGTCAAATTGTTGCAACCATAGAACGCGAACGCGCCAATTTGTGTCAGATTACTTGGCAAGATAACCGCTTGCAATCCCGTCTTGTTGTAGAATGCTCCGTTTGCTGCGCTTGACGCACTTGCAATCGATGTAACCGTCAGGTCACTGCCCACAATGTAGT
>CAMLUY010000012.1 GCA_946487985.1 uncultured Clostridia bacterium | reverse complement strand
TTCACCTCAACGGTTTTCAAGACCGCCGCTTTCGACCGCTCAGCCATCTCTCCATTTTTATTTTTTATTTTCAACTGTGCGCAAATTGCCCATTTCTTTCAAAAAGTTCCATTTGATGGAGTCTGAATAATTGTGGCTTTTCTTTGAACAATTTATTGCGTCAACGCTTTTTGCTTGCCAAATTTGCTCAGTTGAATGCTTTTATTATACCCATTCCACTGCCTTTTGTCAACACTTTATGCAAAGTTTTTTCTCCCAATTTTCTTGTGTGTAAAATCCTTGCGTCAGCAAAGTTGCGTAAAAAAGCTTGCTGATTTGTTTGTCGTAAAGGCAAATTCGCGTTTTAGGCTTTGATAAGCATTGAATAAAATAAGTTCTTTTTATGGCTGTATTTATACATAAAAAAAGCTTTATCGCTGATGATAAAGCTTTTTTATGATTTGTGCTTTTTAAAATTGTAAACTTTTTCTTTCAAGTTGTTCAGTTTGAATTTTTTCAAAACAATGATTTTTTATTTTTAAGTCGAATTTTTCAATATGAAATTTTCTTAGCCGATGATTGACCCGACGGTGCGTGGGAAGAACTCGACGTCCCTGATGTTTGAAATGCCAGTAAGGTACATCACCAGTCTTTCAAAGCCCAAACCGTAGCCAGAGTGCACGTTTGTGCCATAGCGGCGTGTGTCAAGGTACCAAGCGTAATCAGACTCTTTCAGCCCAAGCTCATTGATGCGCTTTTTCAGCACGTCAAGGCGCTCCTCTCTTTGGCTGCCGCCGCAAAGCTCGCCTATGCCTGGCACAAGCATGTCAACAGCCGCCACCGTGCGTCCGTCATCGTTTTGTCGCATATAGAAGGCCTTGATGTCCTTTGGATAGTTTTTCAAGAACACCGGCTTTTTGAATACCTCTTCGGTGAGGTAGCGCTCGTGCTCTGATTGAAGGTCAACGCCCCACTCAACAGGAAAGACAAATCTGTCCTTGACCTTTTCAAGAATCTTGATTGCCTCGGTGTAGTCAAGGCGAACAAAGTCGTTTTCGATGATGTTGTGCAGGCGCTCCAAAAGCCCGTTGTCGACAAACTTATTCAAAAATTCAAGCTCGTCGCTGCACTCTTGCAGGCAGTAGGAAATGACATATTTTATCATCTCCTCCTCGTTGTCCATCAGTTCGTCAAGCTCGCAGAAGCAAATTTCAGGCTCCATCATCCAGAACTCGGCGGCGTGGCGTGAGGTGTTTGAGTTTTCAGCGCGGAAGGTTGGGCCAAAGGTGTAGGTCTTGCCGAAGGCGTGGGTGAGAGTCTCCTCATGCAGCTGCCCTGAAACGGTCAGCGATACCTTTTTGCCGAAAAAGTCCTGCGAGTAGTCAACTTTGCCATCTTTCATTGGCAGGTTTTCAAGGTCAAGCGTAGTCACCTGGAACATTTCGCCCGCGCCCTCGCAGTCATTGGCCGTAATGATTGGCGTGTGAATGTACACAAAGTTGCGCTCATTGAAAAATTTATGGATTGCAAAGGCTGCAACCGAGCGAATTCTGAAAACCGCATTGAAGAGGTTGCCTCTTGCCCTGATGGTGGGCATGCTTCTCAAAAACTCAATGGTGTGGCGCTTCTTTTGCAGTGGATAGTCTGTGTCGCATGAGCCAAGAATTTCAACCGACTTTGCATTGATTTCAAAAGGCTGCTGCGCGTTTGGGGTGACAATAACTTTGCCTGTCACGCAGAAAGACGAGCCAACGTTTTCTTTGACAATAGCGTCATAGTTTTCAACTTTGCCCCTTTCGACAACTATCTGAGCGCTCTTGAACGCGCCGTCGTTGAGCTCGATAAAGGCTATGTTTTTGCTGTCGCGAATTGTCCTTGCCCAGCCGCAAACAACTATGTCGCGACCGTCATATTTGTCAAAGCTTTTTTGCAAATCTCTGATTTCAACTCTTTTCATGTTACTCTCCTTTTTATGGTGTTATCCTGTCAGGGCCTCTGAACAGGAACATTGACTCTTTAATGTTTGGCAGCTCCAAAAGATTCATGGTAATTCTGTCAAGCCCAAGCCCGAACCCGCCATGTGGTGGGCAGCCATATCTGAAAAATTGCAGATAGAACTCAACGTCTTTGTCAAGTCCTTTTTCGGCGGCCTGAGCTTTGAGGATTTTATATCTGTGCTCGCGCTGCGCACCAGTCGTGATTTCAACGCCCTTCCAGATAAGGTCGTACCCCTGCGGCACGCCATCTTTGCGCATGTGATAGAATGCCCTTTTTCTTGCGCCGTAGTCGGTGACGAACAAAAATTCATGGTTGTACTCATCTTTGGCAAACTGCCCGCAAAGGCGCTCGGCTTCTGTGGTCAGATCGTCCTTTTCATCGTCTGGGCAGGTGTAATTATATTTTTCTTCAAGTTTTTTGTAAAGGTCGGCAAGCTTGATTCTTGGGAATGGCAGCTGCGGCACAACGACCTCAACGCCGAAAACATTTTTGATTTCCTCGCCATGTTTTTCTTTGACAGCTTGCAGCGCCGCGGTGAGCAGCTCCTCTTCAAGTTTCATGACGTCTTCAAAACTTTCAATGTCAGAAAATTCAAGGTCAAAGCCGGTAAACTCTGTGGCATGCTTGCGCGAGTGCGACTTCTCGGCGCGGAATACCGGCCCGCACTCAAAGATTCGTCCAAGTCCGCCTGCCATAGCCATCTGCTTGTAGAACTGCGGGCTTTGCGCAAGGTAGGCAAACGTGTCAAAATATTTCACCTGAAAGACCTCGCTGCCCGACTCTGACGCCGTGCCAATCAGCTTTGGCGTATGAATTTCCACAAAGTCGCGGCCAAGCAAAAATGAGCGCATTGCATTTGTGAGAGTTGTCTGAACCTTGAAAAGCAGTTGGTTTTTCTCTTGGCGCAAATCCAGCCAGCGATAGTCTATTCTTTGGTCAAGGCTGCTTTCTGGCCCGATTGGATATGCCTCTGCCCTGCTTGTAACGGTCACACTGCGAGCGAGTACTTCCTGCCCACCCATTTTCACGTACTCGCTTTTGACCAGCTCGCCCTCAACAATGACTGTCGAGCCTGCAAGCAGATGAGAAAACACCTCGCCCACTTCTGGGTGAGCGGCCTTATCCACTGTAACCTGAATCTTGCCTGAAAAGTCTTTCAGCACGATAAATTGTATGCTTTTTTTGTCACGGACAGTATCAACCATGCCTTGAAACTTGACTCTGCCCTCTTTCAATTTTGAAATCTCTGTTGTCATTATTCCCTCCTGAAAAATAAAAAATCCTAACGCAAAAGAAATCTTTGCATTAGGACGAATATTTCTATCCGCGGTGCCACCTAATTTGTCTTGCGACCACTTCATTTATTTTTTTCAAACTCCAAAGTGTCCTTCATCAAGCCCCGACAGCAATTCACACCAGCCATTGCCTCTCTGAAAGTCCGCAAAGATTGACTACTTCCTTTTTCATCGTTTGAATGGCTATATTATAATTGGCAAAGCTTTTTTTGTCAAGCATTTTGCGCCAGGGTTTTGTTGTTTTTCAACCGCAGTCAAGAAATATTATGCTTTTCAAAAAACTCACGAGTATTCAAAAGCCCTGTTCTATTGATGCGTTTGAGTGTCGACAGAACTTTGCAGTCGCCTTTTATGGCTTTATTGCAGCCTTCGTTGCAAGTGAGAAAAGCTTTGAAACCAAGCTGTTTGAGAATTTTTTCAGCATCGGCGTTGTATTCACCAAAAGGATAGGCAAACACCTGTGTGCTGAGTCCGCATTTTTCCTTTAAAACCTTTTCAAGTTTCATTACATCAGCGCTCAGCGCTTTTTTATATTCGGCAACACTTTCATTTTTCAGCTTTGCAATGCCAAAGCGCGGCGAAAAAGTGTGCATTTTGTAGGTGTGATTTCCTATTTCAAAAATTCCAGAATCGTGCAATGATTTTATTTCTGACCAGGTCAGGTATGAATTTGCAGGATTGTCAATGTCGCCGCTTGAAGTCGAATGTTCACAAAAGCAGCCAATCACATTCAGGTTGGCTTTGAATTTTTCTTTTTTCAAGATGGGAAAGGCATATTTCATATTGTTGTAGTGCCCGTCATCAAAGGACAGCACCACAGGCTTGTCAGGCAGGTCACCTTTACCCTCACAAAAGTCAATCAGTTGGGAGATGAAAATAGGTTGAAATCCATGCTTTTTCAGATAGTCAATATCCTGCTGAAACATCTGCGGCGTGACAACATAGTTGCCCTTTTTGTTTTCGCGCACATGGTGATACATCAGTATTGGCACATTCCTGACAACTTCCTGAGCCTGCGTTTGCTGCGTCTGAAAAGAAAAGCCGCAAAATATTGCGCACGCTATCACAAAAAAACAAAGCATTTTTACCATCAACTTTTTCATGCAAATAGTATCTGCTTTATTTTTTGCTTTATGCATTGTGTAAATTGCAGACTTCAAAATGTTACCTAAATTGGCAGGTCACACTCTTAAAAAGCTCCCAATTTAGGCAATAAAAAAACAGGGCTCGATTGCCCCGTTTTTTGTTTAGTCTTTCTTTTCTTTGTCTTGGTCTTTTGCTTTGCAGCTTTCGCCTTTGATTGCTGACGCAACGCCAATACCTGCAAGAACTACGCCGCTGAGCATTGCAACAATATAGCCAACATTGTTGAGCGCCTGTGCAAATGCTGTTCCGTCGAAGCTTGATTGCCATTGAATGCCCTGCAAAATGCTGCCAACGAGAATCATTGCCAGACCAACAGCAAGAAATACAATAACCGCAGTAGTAAGCTTTTTCATTTCCCCCCTCCTTGTTTTAATCTTATCAAAAATCTTTTGTCATTGTCAAATATATATATGAGAATTTTTACCAGTTTTGTCACATGTTTTTTTTATTCATAAAGTCCGCTGTCCGCACGCCATGTCATGTCTGGCGGAGTTTTGACTTCAAGCATGCTTGCAAAGCGCTCTATATTGGCCGTTGAAACGCTGTCTGACTGATACTCTTCAATCGCTGCCGTCAGCATTCTGCTGAAATCATCAAGGTCGTCCTGATTTGAAAAATACAGTTTTTCAAGGTTGTCGCAGCCTTCAAGGAAGTTTGACGGAATGCTTCGATTCAAATAGTAGCCATATGACGTAAAGTACACCTCTTTCAGCCCGCTGCAATCATAGAAGATTGACCCTTGATAGTAGCTGATGTACTCTGGCATAACTGCGGTTTGAATATAGTTGAAGCCGTTGAAGATTGCCCCCTCGCTGTCACTGCCTGCAAGCGTAGAGATTGAGTTGCCGTTGTATGGGCTTTTGCGAGGCAAAATCACCGTAGTCATGTCTTGATTGTCTTTAAGGTCTTGGTTTGCTGTAACCGTTATCACAGGATAGTTGTCAACTTCGGTGTAAAGCTGGGTGATTTCTGGGGAGATGGTCACGCTTTCATTGACTGGCTGAGAGAAGTCAAACGGGCTGCCCTCACTTGTGTGCCACTGCCCGATAAAGTACACCTGTCTGTCACCATTATTGAGCCTTGTGATGTTTTCATAAAGGCTTCCATCAAGAATTGTACCCTTTTCAACAGTAAATTTTGTGTGCGAAAAGCAGCTGCCAGCGTTTTGAATGGTGATTGTCACCGTTGATGGCTGGTCGGGTGTTGTCTGTTTTTTGTCGCCACAACCAGCAAGAAAAATTGTTGTGCAAACAAGAACCGCGGCAAGCATTGTAAGGCATTTTTTCATATTTTGCTCCTTTTATTCTTTTTTAAATAAATTTTAATTTTTTGTCAAGCGAATATCCTATTTGCGAAAAATTGTTTTTACCGGTTTGAAGCCCAGGCTTTTGTAAAACTCTGCGCCGTCATCATTTGCGCAAAAGGCAGACGCTTCAATGACGAAGTTGCCGGCAAACTTGTCGTTCGCCCATTTTTCAAAGTCGGCAACAAGGGCTTTACCTACACCGCTGTCGCGATTTTCGCGAGCAACAAAGATTGAATCAAGCGTAACAATATTTGTCAGTGAGTTTTGCCCCTTTGGTGATTTCAGGTTGCCCATCAGATAGCCAACAGGCTTGTCGTCCGCAACTGCGTATGCAAGATAGACGCTGCTGTATTTGAGATATGCCTGATTGATGCCCTCGACCATGGCTTCGGGATTTATGGTTGCGTCAAAGCCTGAATCCTGCTTAAAAAGCTGTGACAACATTTGGTCACAGATATTGCAGTCATCGCTGCTTTGTGCGCGCACAATGTCAATTTTGTTCATCTTCACCCCTTTTGTAACAAAAAGAAGTATAACACATTCGCGGCAAAAATAAAAACAAAACCGTCTGATATTGAATAATCTTTTGCCCAATATTTTTGTGAAATTTTGGCATAATAAAACAGAGGTAAAAGGTGAATGATGAGTATGTAAAGGGCGAGCCGTATTTCTGCGATGTGAGTGAAAAGATTTGCAGCTTCCCATATCTTGAACACGACATTTCATGCGACAACTTGATTGTAGGCGGCGGTATTGACGGCGCAATCACCGCATATTATTTTGCCGAAAGCGGGCTTGACACTGCCCTGATAGACAAAAATCGGCTGGGGCACATGTGCACGTCGTGTGCGACCGCACTGCTTGAATATCAGCTTGATGAGCACGCGGCCGCACTGAAAAAATATTTTTCTCCCTCTGAGGTGCTTCAAGTGTACAGATTCGGGCTTGACGCGTTGGATATGGTGGAGTCGGTCATCAAAAAGCTTGGCAACGCCTGTCATTTCAGTCGTCGGGATACCCTGATTTTTTCAAACGCTCTTTTTGGCAAGTGGAGCGTCAAAAAGGAGTACGGCTTCCGTAAGGCTGGTGGGCTTGACGTTGAGTGCATTGACAGCGGCAGCAACCCCTTTCCGTTTGAAGTCAAAAGCGGAATTATTGCCAAGAACGGTGGTGCTGAGTTCAACCCCTATCTTTTTGAAAAGCAGCTGATTGAATATATCAAGAGCAAAATTCCCATATTTGAAAACACCGCCCTTGTCAAGATTGAGGGCGGCGATGGAAATTTTATTGTCACGACAAACTATGGCGTAAAAATTCACTGCAAACACATTATTTGCTGTACAGGATATGACACTCGCGATTTCACTGCGCGCGAGTTTTGCGAAAAGTTTATCAGCTTCACCATTGTCAGCCAATGTTTTGACCGCCCACTTTGGGCAAGCCGCGCACTTTTGCAAGACGACGGCTCGCCCTATCACTATATGCGACTGTCACCTGACAACCGCTTGATTATTGGGGGCGAAGATGTGGCATTCAAACACGGCAAGTTTGATGTGAAAGTTGCAGACAAAAAGTATGCTGCGCTTGCAGAGTTTGCGCAAAGCCTTTTCCCAAGCATTGAGCATTTTGAAATTGAAAAAAAGTTTTGCGGGGCTTTTTCTGCCACAGGTGATAACCTGTCTGTTGCAGGTCAAAGCAGGCGCGACGGATTTTTCTATAATCTTGGCTATGGCGCAAACGGAATTGTGTACTCCTTTCTGGGTGCGCAGATTATCCTTGAACAGCTGTCTGGCAAGGTCTCGCCTTTGCACAGGTTTTTCTCGCCTGACAGGCCTCTGCCATAGGCTTTTCAAAGGCAGATTTTGAGGACGGGCTATTTGGCTGTGCCTGCTTTTTTGCGGCTTACCTTTCGGTCGGCTTTTTTGGCAAGGATTGCCTTTTCGCAAACCTTGTAAATTTCGCTGAAAACCAGCATTGCCAAGCTCAGGCCAAAGACAATCAGCCACTGAGAAAAACTAAGCTGTGCAAGCCCGAGCAGAAGACGCAGCGGAGTGAATGCGAAAAGGCCGATTACAAGGAAACAGAAGCCAACAGCAAGCAGGAAAAACTTGTTTTCAAGCGGTTTGGATTTGAATATATTTTCGTTGGTTCGCATTGACGCAAGGAAAAACATCTGCAAAATATTGAGCGTGTAAAAGGCCAAAGTGACCGCCACCCGTTCTGAGTAAAGGGTTATGCCAAGAGTGTATGCAAGCACGACGAAGGCTGTTTGCGCAAAGCCCAGCACCACGATTGACCAGCCAATGCCGTCTGAAAACAGGCCTTTCCGCCAGTCGCGAGGAGGCAGCGCCATCAGGTCTTTTTCTGGCCGTTCAAGCCCCAGCGCAATGGCTGGCAGCGAGTCTGTAATCAGGTTGACAAAGAGTATTTGAACTGGCAGCAGGAAGATATATTGTGGAAAAATCAAGGTGACAAAGAAGAGCGAGAACAGCTCGGCCAGGTTCGCCGAAAAGAGAAACTTGACAGTTTTTTGAATGTTTTGATAGATTTTGCGTCCCTCTTCAACCGCAACCACTATGGTTGCAAAGTTGTCGTCGGTGATGATAATGTCGGACACCTCTTTGGCTACGTCTGTGCCAGACTGCCCCATGCCTATGCCGATTGAGGCCTTTTTCAGGCTGGGCGCATCGTTGACGCCGTCGCCGGTCATTGCTACCACATGCCCGCGCTTTTTGAAAATCTCGACAATGCGAACCTTGTCTGCCGGGCTGACCCTGGCAAAGACTGAGAATTTATCAATGTTCTTTTCAAGCTGCTCATCGCTCATCTTGGCCATACTGCTGCCTGAGAGGACCTCGCTTTCGCTGCGTGCAAGCCCAATCTCTTTTGCGATTGCAAACGCCGTCTGGCTGTAATCGCCTGTAATCATGATTGGTCGCATTCCTGCCCGCCTGCATTTTTTGATTGCTTGAACCATCTCTTTGCGTGGCGGGTCAATCATGCCTACAAGGCCGATGAAGGTCAGTCCGCTTTCAGTGAAGTCTTGGTCAGTGGTGACCTGCTTGCAGGCAAAGGCAAGCACGCGCAGCGCCTTTGCCGACATCTTGTCGTTTTCGCGAAGTATCATCTCGCGCTCGGCCGCCGTCATTTGTACGACCTGGCCGTTCTTCAAAAGGCTGTCGCACTTTTTCAAAATTCTGTCAAGTGCGCCCTTGGTAAAGCATGTCTTTTGCCCGCCTTGCTCAACAAGCACAGACATCATCTTGCGATTGCTGTCAAAGGGGTTTTCATTGATACGTTTTGCGGAGAAGCGCACTTTTTCCACATTGCAGCCCTGTTTTTCAAAGTACTCCACAAGCGCGACCTCGGTTGGGTCGCCCGAAAAGCGTTTTCCACTTTTCATTGCATCATTGCAAAGTATGGCGCAATCGGCAAGCGGCATGAAATTCTCTTTCGCACTGCCGCCATCAGCAAATATTGCAGAAACAGTCATTTTGTTTTCTGTGATTGTGCCTGTCTTGTCAGAGCAAATCACGTCGCAGCAGCCAAGCGTTTCGACAGAATGCAGCCGCCTGACAATGGCTTTCTGTTTGGCAAGCCGAGCTACGCCAAGGCTCATGATGATGGTGATTACCGCAGGCATGCTTTCTGGAATTGCAGCCACCGATATGGCAACCGCTGTCAAGAAGGCGTCCATGATGTTTGCAGGATTGATGCAAAGCTCGATGATAAATGTTATCGCTGCGATTGCAAGCACAAGATAGGTCAGGATTTTTCCTACGTCCTTGATGGACTTTTGAAGAGGGGTCAATTCTCGCGTGTTCGAGCCTATCACCTTGGCAATCTTGCCAAGCTCGGTGTCTTCGCCAAGCGCCACGACAACGCCTTGGCCGCGACCACATGTGACCACGCTGCCCTTGTATGCCATGTTTACCCTCTCGCCAAGCACTGCACCCTGGTTGCAAATGGCCTGGGCGTCCTTGTCAATAGCGTGGCTTTCGCCTGTGAGCGATGACTCATCGATTTTCAGTTGGTGGCTTTCGATAAGGCGAAGGTCGGCAGGCAAAATGCAGCCGGCATCAAGCACCACGATGTCGCCAATGACCAAGTCGGAGGAGCTGATTTTTTTCAGCTGACCGTCACGAAGCACTTGCGACTCTGGCTGGCTCAGTCGCCCAAGCGCCTCCATAGACTTTTCGGCTTTATGCTCTTGAACCACGCCAAAGATTGCGTTCATCAGCACAATGAAAAGTATTACTCCGCCGTCAACTATTTCGCTGGTCGTCTTTTCAATGATGCCGATGACAATGCTGAGTAGCGCCGCAAGCAGAAGTATGATGATCATCAAATCAAAAAACTGGGCGAAAAATTTGCTGATGATTGAAGGCTTTTTCTGCTGATTATCTTCGCGGCGTGTATGAATACGCGCTGCGACCTGCCCTTCTGAAAGGCCGCCTGGCGACGACTTTACGGCTGCAAAGGTGTCGGCAAGGTTTTTACAATGAAAATTATTCACAGTCACTTTTCCTTTTAAATCAAAAATATCGTCAAGGCTGCCATGAAAAGCAGATAGGCAGCAAAATATTTGAAGTTCAGTCTTTCGGTCAGTTTCATCATCAGCTTGATTGACAGCACGCCAACAACAAAGGCGATAATCGAGCCAAGCACCAGTCCTGCAACATTGACCGAGATGATTTCGTCGCCGCGGACAAGCTTGACAATTTCAAGCAGCATTGACAGCAGCACCACTGGCAGCGACATAATGAACGAAAACTTTGCCGCGTCTGAGCGCTTGGCTCCACTGAGCAGTCCTGCGCATATGGTTGTCCCAGAGCGCGAAATGCCAGGAAAGACCGCAATGCCCTGCGCAATACCCATCAGCAGCGCATGCTTTGGCGCAAACGAGCTTTGGCACTGCCCTGACTTTTTTGAAGCAATGAAAAGTAGTGCCGCGCTCAGCGCAAATGACACCGCCAAAAATCCTCCGCCAAACGCCCTTTCAACAAGAGGCATCAACACCAGCACAATGACGCATGTGGGAATGGTTGCAATATATACGCTCATGCACTCTTCTGAAAATGGGTGACGAATCATGAGCCAAAGATCCTTTCGAAAGACCACAATTACGGCAAGCATTGTCGCAAGGTGAAGCACGATGCTGACAAACAGGCTGTCAGAGATGCCAAACAGGCTTGACAGCAGCACCAAATGCCCACTTGACGACACTGGCAAAAACTCGCACAAGCCTTGGACAAGCCCAAGCAAACAAAGTACCAGCATGCGCGGCGACCTCCTTTGATGTATTTATACAATTCCAGCAGTTCAAATATGACTAAAATCCGCGGCTTTGGCGAGCGGCAAGAAAAAAATCTGGCATAGGTTCTTGCAAATGGCAAGTTTGCAAAATATAATGAAAATAAATTTATCAGGCGCTGCGCAGCAATGGTAAATTCGTTCTGTCTTGCAGTAGAAAACTGCATGCTTTTTTACTGTCAACAGAGCGAGAAAAAAGGAGTAATTATGGACAACAACAAAGTTTGCTGGTGCAGCGATTGCAATATCCCTATTCTTGGTGGTAAGGAAACCTGTCCGCTGTGCGGCAGCAAAACCAAAAAGAACATTGCCTCAGACCTCAAACCTGTTTTTCAGCAGGAGAGGCTGCTTTTGGAGTATATGCTTGGCAAAGCGCCAAACAGCCTTGCTGATGAGAGCGTTTGGGCAAACAACAACCACTACATCATCAGCGGGCAAAAGCTGAACATCAGCAATGACGACATCAAAAATCTCGACGGAAAAAAATTCCTGTCCTTCGTCAAAAAGTACAAGTGCGAAAAGGGGCGATTTAAGGAGTATATCGAAAAATTCTGCCTTGCCAACCAGCGGCACATCATGGATTTGACAGAGGAAGCCGCCGATTACATCAAAAAGGAAAGCGCAGGGCTTGGCAAAGACGAGATGTACATCGCCTTTTCTGGCGGCAAGGACTCCACCGTGCTTGCTGACCTTGTAATCAATACTTTGGGCAGTGTGCCCTGCCTGTTTGCCGACACTACGCTTGAACACCCAATGACAATGGAGTACATTGAGCGCATGAAAAAAGACGACCGGTATCAGTTGAAGATAGCCAAAAATACCGAGATGGAGTTCTATGACGTGGCAAAAAAAATTGGGCCGCCCTCACAGAAGATGAGGTGGTGCTGCTATATGTTCAAAACTGGGCCTGTCAATCGTGTGCTGAAAGAGTTCTTTCCAAACGCGCGGCTTAACTTCTATGGCGTGCGCAAGTCTGAAAGCGTAATGCGAAGCCGCTACAACCGTACCGAAACCGACGACAAGCATTTGAAGATTGCATCGGTCAAGGTGGCATCACCAATATTCTACTGGCGAGAAATTGACATCTGGCTTTACATTTTGGCAAACCGCATCGACTTTAATGACGCGTACAGGCTGGGGTACAAGCGGGTTGGCTGCTGGTGCTGCCCAAACTCGTCGGCGCGGTCCGACCTTATGGCCAAAATTTCTATACCCAAACAGTACAACAGATGGCACAAGTTTCTTGTAGAGTTTGCCACCTCAATCGGTAAAGAGAACCCTGAAAACTATATCAACCTTGGCAAATGGAAGATTCGACAGGGCGGCAATGGTCTGCCAGCTGCAAACCTGGTCAAGCTTGACACGCAGGTATGTGCAACCGATGAAAACTCAATGAAGTTCAATCTTGACCGCGCCATCAATGACAAGTTTATCACCCTGTTCTATCCTTTCGGCAAGGTCATTGACGGCAACAAATCGCTTGGCGAAAAGCTGGTGCTTGACAGAGCGACCTTGCAGCCCTACATCAAGATTGAAATTCTCTCACCCGTGCAGGTACGCATCAGCCTTTTGGGCGCGCAAGACACCCGAAAGCTTTTCAGGGAAATCAGGTATCAGATGGTCAAATACAATGCCTGCCAAGGCTGCCTGAAATGCGAATCACTCTGCACTGTCGGCGCGATTTCTGTAAGGTCTGGCGTATATTCAATCGATGAAAACAAGTGCATTGGCTGCAAAAAATGCTGCACGCCGCGGCTGCTGCCTGGCGGGTGCATGATGAAGAGATATTTGCGCACAAAAGGAGGCAGAGATGATTTACTTTGATAACGCGGCCACAACAATAAAAAAGCCAAGGGTTGTGTGGTCACAAACAATCAAATTCTGTAAAAAATATGGTGCAAACGCTGGGCGCGGTCAGCACGAGCTGTCACAGATTGCAAGCATGAGCATTCAGCAAACCAAAGACAAGCTGAAAAAGTTTTTACGGTGCGCGCACTTTCATTCGGTAGCGTTTACTCCGTCAGCCACCATTGCAATCAATGTGGTCTTGAAAGGGCTGGATTTTTCAAAAATTCAAAACGTATACATATCCCCTTTTGAGCACAACAGTGTGCTGCGAACATTGTACGCCTTGCAAGAGCAGCACCTTTTCACCATTCATCAGTTGTCGGCGACCGAGGACGGAGTATTTGACCTTGACAAGATTGCCGAGCAGTTTGCCAAGGATAAACCCAACCTGATGGTGGTCAGCCATGTCAGCAATGTTTGCGGTACGATTGCCCCCATTGAGCAGCTCTGTCAGCTGGCAAAGCGGTCATTTGCAGTATGCGTAATTGACATGTCGCAATCGTGCGGGCTTATCGACCTGCCCCTTAGGAAAGTCAATGCCGACTTCTTCATCTTTGCTGGGCACAAAACCTTGCACGCCTTTTATGGGGTGGCTGGAATAATTTACAGGCAAAGTGCGCGACTGAAATGCTTTATTCATGGCGGAACAGGGGTGGACTCTCAAAGCCGCCGCATGCCCGAAGAGCTGTCCTCGCAGATTGCGGGCAGCAGCAATATTCTTGCCATCAAAAGCCTTGATGTCGCGCTCACCTACCTTGCCAAAAAGGGGATTGCAAACATTGAGGCGAAAGAGCGTCAACTGACCAAAGCGCTGAAAAAAATCCTTTCAAGGTTTGACTTTATCAAAATCATTGGCGACAATGCTCAGTCAATTTCTGTGGTTTCTGCCACCTTTGAAGGCATGTCGCCAGAAGGAGTTGCCGCATTTTTGAACAGGCATAAGATCTGCGTTCGAGCAGGGCTTCATTGCAGTCCGCTTGCACACAGGCACTTTAATACCCTGCCACTTGGCACGCTGCGGCTGAGCATAGATTTTTTCACCAAGCGCTCTGACCTGCGCAGACTGAATGGCGCACTGAAAAAGCTCCAAAAAACCGTGACCAACAAAAAGAAAAAAGCGAGCTGAATGGTC
>CAMLUY010000011.1 GCA_946487985.1 uncultured Clostridia bacterium | reverse complement strand
AATGAATTCATCAAGCGCGCTGGCTATGCCGTCGCAGTAAAAGTTGGTGAATTTGCCAATGTCGGCTTTTGGTGTTTGCGTTTGCATAAAACCTCACAGTTTTACCTATTATACAATAAAAAGGAGCGGCGATGCAAACGAAAGAAAGGGTTATTTTGCATTCAGATGTAAATAATTTTTTTGCTTCTGTCGAATGTGCGTCAAGGCCAGAGCTTGCCGGGATGCCTGTTGCAGTGACAGGCAATCCTGAAAAGAGAAACGGCATAATACTTGCAAAAAACGAGATTGCGAAAAAGTTTGGGGTAAAGACTGGTCAGGTCATTGGCGAAGCCAAAGCGCTGTGCCCACAGCTTGTATGCCTTGCGCCACACTATGATTTGTACGAAGACATCAGTAAAGAGCTGCACCAGTTGTACCTTGAATACACCAACTTTGTTGAGCCGCTTGGGCTTGATGAGTGCTGGCTTGATGTGACAGGAAGCGTAAAATATCTTGGCAAAAGCGGAGTGCAAATTGCCGATGAAATCAGGGCGAGGGTTAAGAAAAAGTTCAATATAACTGTGTCTGTTGGAGTGTCTTTTTCAAAGCTTTTTGCAAAGCTTGGTTCTGACATGCGTAAGCCTGATTTTACCACAGTGATTTCGCCTGATGAGTACAAAGATATGGTCTATCCCCTGCCGCTGTCATCGATTGTTGGCATTGGCCGGCGACTTGAAAAAAAGTTTGCGTCGATTGACATCAATACCATTGGAGATTTTGTGGGACTTGATGATGGGTATATTGAGTCTGTGATGGGTATTACAGGACTGCGGCTGAAACAAGACCTTTTGGGCATTCGTGAAGACCCTGTGCTTGATTACTACAAATTGCCGCCACCAAAGAGCGTTGGCAATGGCACGACTACACTTCGCGATGTAATTGACAGAGATGAAATCAAAAAGGTTGTATATTTTTTAGCGCAAAAGGTGTCGCTGCGGCTGAAAAAGCACGGCTCGCTTGCAGGAGTGCTTTCGGCAACAGTGAAAACCAAGGATTTGAAGACCTTTCACAAAAGCAGAAAGTGCGTTCCGACAAACAATATTGACGACATTGCAAAGGGCTGCATAGCTATTATTGACAGTATATGGAAATATAACTATCCTGTCCGAGCAATAAGGATAAAAGGGTCATGTTTGAGCAGTGCGTCTGTCAGGCAGCTGTCTATGTTTGACAGCGCAAAGCCAGATTTTACAGATGCTGTCAAAGTGATAAATGACAGGTACGGCAAGATTGGGATTGCAAGCGAGATGAGTGAATTTATCAACAACAAGTCGCACCCGCAAGAGTAACAAAAAGGTGCGCTTTTGCCTTTTCAACAAAAGAAAACATATTTTTTATGAGAAATGATTGTTTTTGCTTTGCTTTTTTATCAAATTTAACTATAATTAAACTAGACCTTTTGGTCGACATGTTTGGAATTTTACAACAACATATTCGCATATCATAATATATCGCAAAAATAGTAAAAAGACATTAAAATGGAGAAAACTATGAAATATCAAATTCTTGTGGACAGTGCGTCCGACCTTACAAATGAATATATTAAAGATGATAAAATTGGGTTTAAAGTAATACCACTGACAATCAACATCAACGACAAAGAATATGTTGATGATGACAACCTTGACTGCGACAAAATGCTTGCTGACATGCATGCATCAAAAAAGAACTCTTCGGCTTGCCCTGCACCGGAGTCATTTCTTTCTGAGTTCGCTAATGCTGAGTACACATTCGTTGTAACAATTACTTCAAAGCTTTCTGGCTGCTTCAATTCAGCGCATGTTGCTCAGCAATCGTATGACAAGCCAGAAAATATCTTTTTGATTGACTCAAAAGCGGTAAGCGGAACAGAAATTTTGATTGTTGACAAGTTGGTCGAGCTGATCAAAAGCGGAATGGAGTTTGAGGATATTTGCAAAGAGATTTCAAAGTATCGTGACAAGAAAAACCTTTATTTCATTTTGCAAAAATTTGACAACCTTATAAATAACGGCAGAATGAGCAAAATTGCTGGCTTGATCGCAAGCAAGTTGGTAATCAGACCAATATGTATTGCACACGAAGGTGAAATCAAAATGGCAAAGAAAATTTTTGGCATCAAAAACGCCTTCGCAAAGATGATTCAAATGATTTGCGAAAAAGCAAAAGACTTTTCAAAAGAGGTTTTGATTATTACTCACTGTCAGGCAGAAGAAGAAGCAAATCAAATCAAAACAGATATTGAAAAGCAATGCAATTTCAAAGAAGTGCGTGTGCTGCCTATGCGAGGGTTGTGTTCATACTACGCCCTTGAAAAAGGCATAATCGTCTGCCATTAAACCCATTTGAACGATCGCGAAAGAAAAAGTTGTGTAAGCGGTATAGACTGAGCAAAAATGGTTATACAGCTTTCATTTTTAAAGTAAGGTATTTTGAAAAAGAGTATAAATTAAGTTAGTCTTAAAATATACTCTTTTTTCTTGCAATTTTAAATCACTTTTTATAGATTTTGATTGCCACCCTTGATAAGAAAAGATTTTTTGTTGAAGGCTCACGAAACGACGCATATAATTCAAATGTTTGTCAAAATTTGTTGTAAATAATATCAATTTTGATATAATAATATCATTAAGGAGTTTTTATGAGCTTTTCTGATTGGATTAATAGCAGCTATCCAAACCCAAGTATTGATGGACGATGGGGTTGGTTGCATATTACAGTTTTAGCTATTTGTATTGCTTTGATTGTCGCTTTTGCTTTGATATTTAGAAAGCAAAGCATGAAAGCAAAAAGAATTGTCATTTGGATACTTGTCAGTTTGATTTTATTATTTGAAATAGCACGAAGGATAATAAACCTTGTTAAAATGGACGGGCAAGGCGATTGGAATGATTATTTGCATACTTTGCTTCCGCGGCCTTGGTGCGCTATTGCCTGCTGGACAATTATTATTGCCACGATTTTTAATAAGACGTTTTTGTACAACTTTGCTGCAACGACTGGACTTCTTTGTGCATTGATCTTCTTTGCTTATCCAGGAGTTGGTTTTAATAATCAATATATCTTATTTGAAAACCTATATTCGATAGCAACACACGCGCTTTTGCTTGTAACATCAATAACTTTCATAACCTTCAAATTCACGAAGTTTGAATATAAAAATATTTGGAAAGAAGCGATTTGTCTTGTTGTATTATTAATCTATGCATTGTTAGAAATTTATGTTTTGAAAATTGAAAGCGACCCTATGTATTTTATGCCAGGCAATGACATTATGGAAGTTCTTGGAATTGGATTCCCAACATTTATCGCTTTATACATAATTTTTCTTGTTGTTTATTTCAATATCTTTTACCTTATTGGTGACAGAAAAAATATTAAAGCCAAATTTAAGCATAATAATGATGTCGATATGGCGAATGCAGAGAAATAAACTGCTGATTTGTCAATTTTATTGAAACAAAAAAGATAGTACCAATCAACAATACTATCTTTTTATACAAATTTATGTCAAGCTGGATTTTTTATTTATGTTGAGCTTTGTACACAAGGACATATTTGCTTGCCTCTGTGCCCGCGATTGCGCCGTCGCCTACCGCCGTTGCAATCTGGCGAAGACTGCCCTCTCTGATATCGCCGCAAGCGAAAACGCCTGCACAGTTTGTCATCATTTTATCATTTGCTATGACATAGCCCCTTTCTGAGAGGTTGATCTTGCCTGTAAGCTGTGAGGTTTCTGGGCTGCGGCCTATCGCGACGAAAACTCCGCTTACGTCGATTGAATGCTCCTCTCCGTCCTGATTGAAGTGCAATTTCTCAACTCTGTCGTTGCCCTCAATAGAGGTTGAAAGTGCGTTTTTTAGTATGGTGACTTTTTCACTGCCATCAAACTCGTTTTCAGAATAATTATTCAGTTTGAGCTTGGACTTTGCAAGGATGTAAACCTTGTTGCAGATGCTTGAAAGATAAATCGCGTCAGAAAAGGCCGAGTCACCAGAGCCAACAACAGCTACGTCTTTACCTTTGAAAAAATTACCATCACAGATAGCGCAATAGCTTACGCCTTTGCCTTTAAGGCGAAGCTCGCCATCAATGTTCAGCTCTTTCGAGTGGCAACCCATGGCAAGGATTACAGACAAAGCGCTGTAACTGCCATTTTTACAGATGACCGTTTTGATGTCTTTATCGAGGTCAAATTCTGTGACCTCGTCCATGATGAAAGGCACATTAAGAGCTTGGGCGTGTGTTTTGAATTTATCAGCAAGTTCAGAACCTTCAATTTTTGTGAACCCTGGATAGTTTTCAATCTGGCCTGTCAGCGCTACCTGGCCTCCTGGAATGAATTTCTCGATGACAGCAACATCTCTGCCTGCGCGCTTGGCATAAATTGCGGCAGCGATGCCAGCAGGGCCTCCGCCAACAATGATTATATCGTACATTTAAATTTGCTCCTTTATATTATTATACTTATATTTTTTAATTTTAGCAATCATTTTGCGCGTTATGTATATTCAACAAAAACCGTCTGCAAATTTGACGAATTTATCTTTCATGATAACAAAAAAAGGCTTGAAAACAAGCCTTTTTTGATTAACGTTTTGAGAATTGTGATGCCTTTCTTGCTTTTTTCAGACCGTACTTCTTTCTTTCCTTCATTCTTGGGTCACGAGTAAGAAGACCAGCGTCTTTAAGCTCTTTCTTGTACATTTCGTTTGCTTTTACAAGAGCGCGTGCAATGCCGTGGCAGATTGCACCTGCCTGACCTGAAAGACCGCCACCTGTTACACGAATGATTGCGTCGTATTTGTCGCCTGACTGTGTAACCTCAAATGGTTGACGAGCAACAAGTAAGAGTGTGTTCATTTGAAGGTACTCACCCATTTCTCTGCCGTTGACTGTGCATTTGCCATTGCCTGGTACAAGGCGAACACGTGCGATTGATTTCTTTCTTCTGCCAGTTGAAATAATTTGGTTCACTGACTTTGTCTTTTTCTCTGCCATTAGTTGCGTACTCCTTTTATTTCAACTTTTTCAGGTTTTTGTGCCTGATGATTGTGCTCCTCATTTTTGTACACATGAAGTCTTGTGAATTGTTTTCTGCCAAGGCTTGTTTTTGGAAGCATGCCTTTCACAGCAAGCTCAACAGCTTTTGGTGAATTCTTCTCCATAAGTGAGCCATAGTCAACTTCTTTCAATCCACCAACATAACCTGTGTGGTAGCGGTAGATTTTGTCTGTCAGCTTCTTGCCAGTAAGTACAGCCTTGTCAGAATTGATTACGATTACGAAATCGCCGCAATCAACATGAGGTGTAAAGATTGTTTTATTTTTTCCTGTCAAAATGTCTGCGACCTGGCTTGCAACGCGGCCAAGTGGAACATTTGCAGCATCAACGACATACCATTTTCTTTCAATGTCTGTCGGTTTTGCCATGTATGTTTTCATTGTATCCTCCGAGAATATTCTTTTTCAGCCAGAAATCTTCGGGAATTTTGGCTTTTATTTGTCCTTGAAGGCAGAATCTATTCGCGGGGCTAGTGCAAACAAAAAACGCCTCAAAATTAAGACGTTTTTATTTTATATTATATAAATTCTTTTGTCAAGCGTTTTTACAGAATTATTAAAAAATTTTTGCTTGAAAAACTAGGCACGTTCTGCTTCATCTGCTTCTGTCATGGCCTGTGCGATTTGATAGTCAGCATAAAAGCCCACAAGATAGTCCATAGCGCGGAAGTAGTAGTCAACCTTATCCTTTATTGTGCTCTGTGCCATCTCACCGCAAAGCGCATTGGTGCGAGCTTTGAAAAGTTTAATTTGCTCATCACTTGTAAAGCCTTTGCTGCGCGCAAGTGACTCGATAAACTCAGGCGTAAACTTTGCAACAGCCATTTCAAATTCACTGATATTGTTTGAGTAATTGCCGCGGTCTGATTCAATATTTATCCCAGAATTACGGCTGAATTTGCCTGCCGCAGCACGGGCTTCAACCGCCTTTTCAAGTGCCTGTTTTACAAGGTCAGTATAATTTTCGCCCTCTATTGAAAAGCCTTGTGGCAGTACAGCCTGAAATTCTTTTTTAGCCTGCTCATAATCCGAGTTTTCAAAGAAATGCTGGTATTTCGGCAATGAACGCATCAGCTCTGTGACAGCGTCTTTGTGCCTGCTTTCAATCTCATTTCTTTTAAAGCTGCTTGTTGCATTTGTCTTTTGCGCGGCAGCAGCAATGCCGCCTAAAATCGGATAGAACTCTTCTTCATCAATGCTTTCTTTTGTTCCCAAAAGGTGATAATTGATATCTGCAAGAAAATCTGTCTTTTGCATATCCCCCCTCCTTAGTGTCACCACAGAAACGTAAATATCTTTATGTTGGCTCTATTATAGCAAACAACAAATAAAATTGCAAGCATTTTTGCATAAATATGCAAAGTAATTTATGAATATTTAAAAATTGTGCAAAATATTTTATTTTTTTGGATAATTTCGTTGACAATTACAACTATATAATATATAATAAAATCAAGTTGTTGATATGGACTGCCATTTTGGCGGAAATCAGCGGCTTTATTATTAAGGGGTTTGTGATCACGCTGCAAAAAGCAGCTTTCACGAAAGATTTGTAAAATCAAATTTTTCAGCCTATCATTTGTCGTTTTGATATCCCTTAAGCCTTTTACCGATTTTTTAGCACACGGACAAGCCGTGTTACATATAATAAACTGAATATGTCAAAGACGAATGAGTATGCTAAGCCCTGCCAAAAGGGGTGCATAACATGTCAAAGAAAGATAAACGCTCTGCAAGCAGAGAGGAAATAGAAATAAAGGAAGAAGAGTCGAGTTTGTCGACAGAACAAAACACAGATGCCAAAAACAAAGGACATCAGTTTTTTGATGTAAATGAAAGGGGCTCTGACGAGAACAATAATTTGATTGATGAGAAGGTTGCAGAACCCGAAATCGTCAGCGCGGAAAGCGACGGGACTGAACATTCTGGTCGACATGAAGGAAAGCGCAAGCGCGAGCGAAAAGCCAAGCGAGAAGAAAAAGAAATCGTCAAGATGAAGAATGGCAAGACAAAGCTGCCAAAGAAGTCCTTCAAACAGAGAATGAAGACGCTTGGTGTTTTGATTGTGCTTGGCGTATTTACAGGAAGCGGACTTGGCGTATGGTATTTCAATACCGCGCTAAGGTCGAATGTTGACTATAACGCCCTGTTTTCTGAGATTGAAAAATACACTGTCACTCCTGAAAGTGTATTGCAAGAGTTGTTTGGTATGCAAAGCGGATATGAAAATTGGCTTGATACTGCAAAAAGTATGGGTTTAACGCCTGCCGATCTGACGCCTGCGCAAAACTTCATACTTGCCGAGTACAATGGCAGCCTGGCAGACAGCTTTTTGTTCACAGGCAATGGCAAAGTTGCGACGATTGCAACACAATCGGTTTACAGCAGCAAGCGCTTCAACGGAGAAAGGTACACTTTTGAAAGTATCTCAAAAGGAATGCTGACAATCGCTACCTGCTCTGCTATGGATAAAGGCGCGAAGAATGTTGATGTATACAAGGGACAGAATGTAACACCTACAAGTGCTGAATGGCAAAAAGATCAGACGTACACAGAAGAGGGATACATTGACTATGCGGGCGGACTGCCAAGTGCGATTCAGCCATATATCATCAATGACAACACAATACTTAGTTCAAGTGAAATCGTCTATGATGAGGCGACGGACACATACTCCTTCACTGTTGAGCTTGACCCCGTTTTGAGTGTGCTGCGATATGCAAGGCAGGTAAAGCAGACAAGCGGGCTGTCAACATATCCTGAGTTTAGTTCTGTAACGCAAACTATTGTGATTGATTCGGACTGGACACTTGTAAGCACAGACGTCCTCGAAAAATACACCGTTGTAGCATTTGGTTTAAAAAACAGCTGTACAGGCACATTACTGACAGAATTCCAATTCAATGTCGATGTCGAATTGCCAGTATAATAAAAGGAAAGTAAAATGAGAGTAAAAAGATTTTTTAAGGGACTAACCTATTCGTTGCTTTTTATGTTGGTAACTATTGGTTCTGCATATGGCGTAATCAATATCTCCATGTCCAACTTCGTAAAGCAGCAAAACTCGTCAACAGCTGATACGCCCGTTGAGGTGCAAGTGCCTGAACAGATTCAGGCTATGGTCAACAACATCATGAGTGAGGACCTATTAAGTTTGTATGCTGACATTGACATAACTGTTAATGGTGAAAAATATGACATCGGGCTTGATGCAGTCGCTGACCTTTCAGCTGGGATTGAAAATATCGAAGCTATGGTCAATTTGAATGCGTCGATTGAGAGCGCGGGAGTCGCATTTGACGCGCAAGTGGTTTATCAAAACCAAAACATATTTGTAAGCGCTTTGAACGGCATGTTTGTAATGCCTACGACAAGTTTGATGAGCACTGTGACAGATTTGCTGGATTCATTTGGCATAGAGATGCCTGACCTTGGGTTTTTAAGTGGGCTTGACCTGAACGGCATTCTTGGCATGTTGTCCGACCTTGAAGAAACCCAGACAGAAACACAAAACATTCTTCTTGTGAACAACCTGCCAGTAGTTGGTTCAATCGAAATTGCATGTGATAAAAACTATAACCTTACTGGGATTACTTTGCCAGCTATGGAAATAGAGGGAATTGGCATTGAAGCAAATATCAATGTTGGCTATCCGACAGAAAATCAAATACCAGTTCTTGAATCAAGCGAATATTTGTCAGTAGAAAGCCTGATTAACATTGCGAGCGCAGTTGCCAAAGTTCCTGCTGACGGAAAGGTTGCTCTGGATTTTGATGTGACTGTTGATGGCAAAAATATCGGCGGTTATGCTGGGCTTGATTTCAAAAACATGGCTGTTGCAATAGAAGTTGCGGTTGACAAGTTTGATGTGAAGCTTATCATAAAGGATAAGGTTGTGTACGCACAACTGAACAACCTGTTCGTGAAATATGACCTTGCAAATATCAATGAACTGCTTTCGCTTTTGAGTGATGAGTTTGGTATTGAAATCCCTGCTGAGTTGATCAACACCCTGCTTGGTCTGCTTGACGGCAACGTTGACGCTTTGACAAGCAATATGGATTTTGACCTCTCAATAATCAATGACATTGATTTAAGCATACTTGAAAGTTTGCAAAAGGTTGAAACCGGCTATATCATCTCGATCAAGGACGTTGGTGATATCGGACTTGAAATAGCCGAGGATACACTCAGTAAAGTTGTCTTTGAAAACGGCAAGCTGAATGCAAGTCTTGAAGTTGCACAATTTAAAGACATCGTACTTGGCACAAGCGAAGAAAACTATATCGACATTGCGAAATTTATTCCAACCATTAAGCAAGCTGCAAACATTTTGAAGAGCCAGACGCTTGTCGGTTCAGTAAATGTTCAAATTAATGACATTAATGTGACAGTAAATTATCAGCTGGCATTCAGTGACGCAGGCATTCAGGCAGTATTGAATACAACGTTCATGGAACAGAACATTCAGATTATAATCAATGGCAAAGATGTATTTGTAGACCTGTTGGGAAGCAAGATTAAAGTCAATATTGACGAATTTGAAAGCATTCTTGACAAGATTATGAATACATTTGCTCCTGAAAAAGCTGCAAGCGAAACAGAAAGCACAAGCATACTTGACGAAATCTTCAATATGATTGATGCAAGCATAAATCCACTTTTGATCACTCACTTTGAAGCAGGTAATGACAGTTTGAAACTGACCATTCTTGACAAGTATGAAATCACCATTGGTCAAGGCGGAAACAACATTGATTTTGGTTTCAATATGGACGGCATTGTCGTCACTGGCAATGTTTCAGGTCAGGACGAAGCCATTTCACTGCCAGCCATTGATGAAAATGACTACACCCCTGCTGCTCAAATTATTGACGCTGCAATCAATGTATATGAGTACATTCAAAAGAAGGAATTTTATCTGACGATTACAAACGCGCAGATTGATGACATTATTGCTAATGCTGCTGTAAACTATGCTGATGGGAAGCTTGAGCTTTCGCTCACAGCGCAGTATCAAAATGTAACTGCAAACATTATGCTCTATGAAGACAGAATTTATGTGACAGCAGAAAACATCAAAGCTGTATTTGGAATAGACGAAATTGACAGTGTGTTTGCGTTTGTAAAAGACAACTTTGGCATTGACTTGAAGCAAATGCTGAATGATTTGATGGGACAGACAACTGAAACTGAAAATCAGACTGAAAATCAAATTGATATTGAAAATATTCTTTCAAAACTGAGCATTGAGCTTGGCACTGACAAGATTGTTGTAAAATATGCGAACGATGTTGCAATCACAATCAACCTTGAAGATTTGATGGTCAAAGACATTGTTGCAAGCGGAACTGTTGAAGAAATTGGCTTTAATGCTGATATAATAATTGAAGACTCCCCGCTCGAATTCAAGCCGCAAGGCGAATATGTCGAAGTGAGCATGCTGATGGAATATGTGCAAGCCGCGCTCGACCAATTCAAATCAAAGCAGCTTCAAATGGACGCTGATGTAACAATCAATAAAGACCATATTGGTGCAACTTTACAACTTGATTTGACTGATGGGCTGCTTTTGAGTGCGAAGTTGTCTTCAAAGGATATCGAAAATATGGACATTTCTGCAAATGTTGAAGACGGAATGCTGTATTTCGATTACAACGGGCTTTGCTTGAAGATGAACAACACTGGCTTTAAAGAGCTTTTGACCATTGTTCTTGGCGTGTTCGGTATCGACCAGTCGTTGTTCCCATTCCTTGACGATATTGACCTAGACCTTGATTATTCACAAATTTCAACAGAGCTCGGCTCGATTGGTATTGACCAAATCATTGACATGCTGGGCTATGTCAAAGGCATCTCGGCTGACGCAAACAGTCTGACAATCGTGCTGAACAATGATGCAATCTATGGCACAACTGGCAGCCCTGACATGACCATTGTATTGATAAAGAATGCAACAGGGCTTGAATCGCTGTCAGTGAGCAATATCTACACTGGCAGTGATAAAGCAAAGACAATCAATGCTTCGGTGACGTTTGATGAATTCTCTGCATTCAACTATGTAGACCAGAGCAAGAACTATATTGACATTTCAGGCGCAAATGAGCTTGTAAAAGCGATTGTAAATATGTCAACAGGTACAGACTATCACGTCAAAGGCAGCCTTGATATCGTAGGCACTTTGGGAGCAGATTTGCTGGATATCTCATGGAATGTACCGATTGATATTAAGATTAATGTTGTTGGCAAAGGCCAAATTGAACTTGAAGGCGTAATTGGTGAAATACCTGCCATGATTGGTGTAAACAACGACGTGCCATATAAAGAAGGTGATACTGAAAGCGGTTCTGACCGCATGTTGTACATCTATTATAAAGATGGATATGTATATTTGTACAGAAGCGAATATGTTGACATCATGTTTGGCATCAGCAAGCGACACTATGAGAAATGCACAAAAATATCCATTGACACCCTGCTTGCTGACCCACTGTACTATGTTCAGTATGGGATTGGTTTTACCGATACAATCATGAATGCGATTAAAGAGTCAATCATGAGAGAACGCACAGAGCCTATTGATTACAGCAATATCATTCACTCGTTCACTGTAACTGATGGCACAAAGTATTCTGCTCAAATCGACATGAATGAAATTACCGCCGACCCTGTTATGGGTAATATGGACATCTACTTTGAGCTTGACAAGGACAGCGCAGACAAGAACTATATTGCAAGCGGCGGAATGAAATTGAATATGCCACTTGCGGATGTATTCCATTTGACGCTTTCAAGCAGCGACCTTGCGCTTGTTGACGTTGGGCAAGAAGTGGATATGTCAAAATTGTACGAGTATGTAAACAACTATAAGTATTCAGCTGAAAGCGAATGGCAGGCAAATGAGGGCAATTGGGAAATGGTACGAGAGACACTTTACAACATCAATTTCGTGACTGGCAATGATTTATCCATTGCGCCACAGGCATACCACTACAAAGACCAATTGAGTCTGCCAAATATTGAATTGCACACAACAGTAGACAGTAGTTTCAATCCTGTAACAACATACAAATTCCTGTCATGGCATACTGATGCAAGTCTGTCAGACGAGTCATTGTTTACAGATACAACCATGGGACGCGGCGATATCACCCTTTACGCAAAGTGGGAAATTGTTGGCAACGACCAGACAGCAATCATCGTATTTGACTCAGCTGGTGGCACTCAGTATTCATATATTACAGCCAAGGCTGGCTCAAAAGTTGACTTGTCAGCTTATGTGCCAACAAAGGCCACTGAATGGAGATATATCAAATATCTTCCTTTGGAAGTAAGATATTTGTATGAATATACCTCATATCAGTTTGAATATTGGTACACTGATGACCCGAATACTCCGTTTGATGGCATTGCAAAAGGCGGACAAAAGACTACGCTGCATGCAAAATACGCTGTAAGCACTGGTGAAAGCAAATTCACATACGGCAACAGGCCTGATAAGTAAACATAAAAAAGCATATCTGCAAGGATATGCTTTTTTGTATGCAATAGTTGAATTAAAGCGGACAGGCTGATTGCGTATGGAAGAAGCAAGCGAAGCTCAAAAATAAAAGATTGATTAAAATGGTATATAGCCAAAAGGCTTAATACGGCTTGCAACAAATTCAATCCAAAAAAGGTTCTTCTCGCCGTCTTTTTTGTACCTTACCTTGACGTCCGTTTGCAGGTCAAGGTATGCTGAAATCAGAGGCTTGATTTCCTCTGAAAGCACTTCGCAGACATGCTGTGGGTCTTGAAGCTTGTCGCGTTCAAGCATATTTGAAAGACGCTCTGTTATTCTGTAATCCAAGTGAACCTCCATTTTAGACATGTTTTTTTATGTTGCGCTTAATATAGCCCAAAATGCCACGGTATTTGAATGTGCAGTCAAAAATCTTCTTGGAGCCGTTGTGTATGTTTTCGCTGAGAAGAGTGAAGGCGCGAGCGCTTTCGATTGATTGAACGCGTCCGCCCTGATTGGACAGCCCAATTGCATCATCTTCGGGTATTACGCCAAGAAGGGGCAAATTGAGAGCGCGCACAATGTTTTCAACCGTCATCATTTCGCCATTGAGAAGCAGGTCGCCGCGCACGCGATTGACCACAAGGCCTTTGTATTCAATATTGTAATCGCCAAGCAGTCCAATCACCTTATCTGCATCGCGAATTGATGAAAGATGTGGCGTGACAACAATAATTGCCTCATTTGCCGGGAATACGGCGCGATGAAAGCCTGCTTCAACGCCGGCTGGACAATCAATCAAAATATAATCAAAGCTGCTGTCGAGCTGCTCAATTACATTTTTGATATGCTCACCCATGATGTTGGTGCGGTTGTATGCGGCCGAAGATGGCATTACATAAAGTGAGGAGATGTTTTTATCTTGAACGAGCGCCTGTTTTGGTCGGCATCGTCCCATGATGGCGTCAGTAATGTCGAAAATTACGCGGTCCTCAACGCCCATGACAACATCAAGGTTGTTGAGTCCGATATCAACATCAATCAGAACCACGCGAAAGCCAAGCTTTGCAAGCTGCATGCCAAGGTTTGCGCAGACTGTTGTTTTGCCTACTCCCCCTTTGCCACTGGTCAATACGATTTTTCTTGCCATTTTTCACCTCAGTATTATTATAATGGATTGAAATATTGAGGCAAAATTTTAACCTGCATCTTTTGGTCAAACTTTGTCAAATTTTGATGATTGTAACAAAAAAAACGGCATCAACTTTTCATGATGTCGTTTTATCAGAACTGTTTCAAGATGCTTTCAAGCAAAACAGGGTCGGAAAGCAGCTTTCCTGCGCCGAGAATGGTGACGTTTTCGGCATCGTCTACAATTTTGAAAGGATATTTGAAGTTACGTTGTAAAAATTTATTAAGCCCTGAAATCTTGCTCATACCGCCGCAGAAAATCACTCCGTTATTTATGATGTCGCTTGATATTTCTGGTGGCAGTGATGTTATGGTAATGTCAATGCTTCTGAGGATTTCTTCAAAGAATGGTTCTAACACAACAAGCAGGTCGCTTGATGAAATTATGTATGAGCGAGGCACTTTGCTTTCTGTGTCAACGCCTGTGACCTCCATATTCAAAGTGTCGTTTTGATGCAAGCTGCCCACCTCTATTTTGAGGCGCTCGCTTGTGCTGAGGCCAATAATGATACCATGGTTGTAGGCAATGGTATTTGC
>CAMLUY010000010.1 GCA_946487985.1 uncultured Clostridia bacterium | reverse complement strand
CAAAGGACTGCAAACCGGTCATGAACTGACCGTTAAACAAAATGCTTTAAAAAATGCCTAGCGCAAACATATTGAAAAGGAAAAAATATGAAAAAGTGGATTATTTCTGTATTTGCACTGATGCTTGCAGTTTTTGGCGGAACAATCTCCCTCGGCGGGGGAGTGTCTTTTGCTGAAAATGAGCGCCAGATAATTATTGATAACGCAACCGATTATATCAATACTTTTACGTCCAACGAAACATACAATGATCCAAATCTTACAATAACACTTGGCAATGATTTGGATTTTTCACAGATTTCAATGGAAAATATGTTTCGAAATGCTGGCGTCTTCAAAGGCACGTTCGACGGAAATGGATACACTATTTCAAACATCACTCTCAGCTCAAATTCGCTATATTACGGTCTGTTCCCTCAGACTCAAAATGCTACAATCAAAAATCTGCGCATTTCTGGAAGTGTAAGCTTTGATATTCCTGAAAACGAAATCAATGCCATCTATGCTGGCGTTATCGTTGGTTATGGCGAAAATGTTGTGATTTCAAACTGCGAACTTGATTATAGCAGCTTTACAAGTGGCGACAATGACACCACCGCAAATAATGATGATATTGAGCTTTCTTCTCAATCAAATCTGACCTTTGGCGGTATTGCTGGCAGACTGGTCAGCACAACCGAACAAGGACAACTCAGCGCGCCAAGCCAGATTTCAAATTGCGTAAATTATTACAACATCAGCGCGAATTTAAATAAAGACAGCAGAATTGTTATTGGTGGAGTTGTCGGCTCAATATCCAGCGGCAGCACTATCAAAAATTGCCTGCAATTTGGCAGTATTACCCTGAGCAATCTTGACCAAGTGTCACAAAGCAAGACCAAATATGTTGGCGGTATTGCTGGCGAAATCGATGGCAGCAGCACATTTATTACAAACACATGCAACAGCGGTACGATAACTTTGCAAAACGCTGGTACAAATGCGATTGCTGGGGCTATTGTTGGCTACAACAACATTGCAAACTCACAAAACTACTACAATGTAAACTTTTCATACTGGACACAGCAAAACCTTAATGGTATTGGCGGCGGTTACAGCATTGTTTCAGACAAGCTTGCACGAGTATCTGTAATCAACCAAAATTTGTTGACGAATGTTGATATGTTTGACAGTAAAGAAGCGCCTTGGGATTTTGCCACGACTTGGAGCATGCATGAAAGCAAGCTGCACCTTCAAAACTTCATGACGTTCACATATAAATTCAGCGCCAAAAAGGACGCTGCTGGCATTATTTCAAATGGCAAATTTATTTATAACAGCCAAACATTAGACGAGCTTTCAATAAAATACGGCAATGACATCAATATTCGTATTGATTTTGGCGAAGCGTACTATGGCTATTACACATTGGCAGCCGTGCTCCTCAATGGTGACAGTTTTTCAAGTTTCACGGCTACACCTATTCAAGATGAAAGATATGGGCTAACTGGCTATAACATATCGTTGTCGGTCAACGATTCCACCGATGGCACATATTCATTCCTTCTTGTTGCAAACCAATTCAACTGCTTGGTTGAAGTTTCAAATGAAGCGCTCAGCCAAGGTCAGGGCGGTGTAAAAACAGTTGATGCAAGCACACCGACAAACTCAATACCGCTTGTCTTTACCGAAACAAATCGTTCAAGGCAGGTCACTGCGGTGGGCAATGGAGTGTATAGTTTCAGCCACTGGCTGATGTACTATCGCGATGACAACGGAGATTTCACCCAAGAAGTTTCACTTGACAATGATTTGAGAAGCGCTTTGGTTCAGGATATTACTTTTGGCGAAGTGCCTTTTGACAAAGAGTTCAAGCTTGTTGCATATTTTACTGATGAAAAAGCAATCCTTATTGATTTTGACATTACAGGAGCTGAGTTTGTAAAATCTATCAAGGTTTCCAATGTTGAATACCAAGGGACAGGCATACCAGTGCCACCAAACAGCACCTCAACGGTTATTGAAATCACAACTAATGCTGATTGTATGATGGATGTTGACTCGTTTGCGGCATATGTGCAACGTGTGTATGGGAACAACCCGACAGATACCCTTCTTACAGACCCTGTGACCAATGCAGAAAATGAAACAACATATACTTTCAGACTGAATATGAATTATGTGCAAGGGCTGACCGACAATACGCTCAACCTGCCACTGTCTTTTAGTGAAGACCAGGCAGTAAATAAAAATTTGCTTTGGCTGTATATTACAGCACCTATTGTTGGCGCAATCATTATTGGTGTAGTTATATTCTTTATTGTCAGAAAATACAGAAATGGTGGCGGCACAGGTAAAGGCGGCAAAGGCCAAAAGGTTGCCAAAACAAAAGAAAAGGAAGTAAGCTATCGCGATTATTATCTATAATGCTTCTTTAAGGCGATAAATCGCAAAATAAAAAACAGATACATCCACAATTTTGCGGGCGTATCTGTTTTTTAGTAGCCTTTCTTGACCGAATATTTCAGGCTTTGCCGATTTTGCTTGCGATGGTGTTGTCAACAAGATCGGTATATTTTGGATTGTACTGAGCGTTGTCTGTTGTTGAGTTGATGATTTCAAGCAGTTTATAGAACGATTCTTCTGTCAGAACTGGTGATGAGCACCAAGCGTCAATAGAAAGATATTGTTCAACAGCGATTTGCAGCTCTTCATTGGTCATACCATCAAAAGATGGTGCAAGCGCAATGGCAGCTTTTTCTGATGGCTGAGTAGAAATATATTGATAACCGCGATAAACCGCATTCAAGAACTTCTCAGCTTGCTCGCTGTGGCTGTCAAGATAGCTTTGTTTTGTCGCGAAGCAGGTGTATGGTATCGAGCCAGAAAACTTGCCTACTGCGTCAAGCACATATCCGTTGCCTTCCTTTTCAAGGTTTGTGGCTGTCGGCTCAAACAGGGTGCAGAACTCACTGTTCGATGTGACGAATTCGCTGCCAATCATAGGGAAAGCTACGTCGATGTTGAGATTGACCTCGCCAGCAGCTTTGTTTGTGCCAATGGTCATGCCTGCCTGTTCAATGATGTATTGTAAGGTCATTGCAGGCAGTCCGCCGCGACGCCCGCCAATAATGGTGGTTCCACGCAGCATGCTGAGCTCAAATTCTTCAATAGGATCTCTTGAAACAAAGAATGAACCATCACGTTGAGTGAGCTGACCGAAAATTACCGGAGTGTCTTTTGTGCCAGAAGAATATACAACAGTTTCAGGCCCAGCAAGAATGATTTCAGCGCTGCCGCTGAGCAGTGCAGTCATTGACGCATCAGAGCCGGTTGCTGTTTCAATCGTGACTTCCAAACCTTCGTCTTCAAAATAACCAAGATTGTGTGCAGCGTAAAGGGGAGCATAGAATATGCTTCGAGTCACCTCGTTAAGCCGTATTTTATTGTCGTCATTTTTGCCGCAGCCAACAAACATCAGGCTTGATGCCAGACAGATGAGCAGGCAGAGGGCGAAAAAAGACAGGGTTTTGATTTTTTGCATTTTTCCTCCTTACAAAAACAAATTTATGAATTTTCAGCGCTGTGTGTGAGCAAATTGAAAATTTATCGCCGCAAAAGACATCTTTTTTTTAATATCTTCAACATGCAAGCGTTTGACTTTTTTCTTGCTCAATGATATATTTGTTTAAAAAGGAGTGCGTTTTGCGAGTAACAGCAGGAAAATATAAAGGCCGAACGCTGATTGAAAACAAATATTCTCACATCAGGCCTACGGCAGACATGGTCAAACAGGCAATATTCAACAAGCTTGCTTTTCGTTTGCCGAACTCAAAAATTCTCGACCTTTTTGCAGGTACTGGCGCACTTGGCATTGAGGGGATAAGCCGCAACGCACAAGAAGTGGTCTTTGTTGACAGAGACCCGCGCAGCGCTCAGCTCGTCAGGGACAACCTCAAACGAATGGGGGAAGACGCAAGAGTGATTAAAGCTGACTACGCAAAAGCGATTGAATCCTTGCGCGGTGAAAAGTTTGATATCATCTTGCTTGACCCGCCATATAAAAGTGGATTTTATGAGAACGCTGTCAGGCTGCTTGCTGAAAATGACCTGCTTGCTGAGGACGGAGTGATAGTCTGCGAGCATGACAAAACAGATAAATTTGACTTTTCACCTTTTGCGGTCGAGGACGAAAAGATATACGGTACAAAAATGGTCACGTTTTTGAAAAAATCTTTGCAAGAATAAAAAATGCCCCATCATCAGGGGCAATATTTTTTCTCACGAAGATTGTATTTTTTGAAAATTTGCAAACATTTGTTTATAAATATTTTTAAAAATTGCTATTTTTGAACACTCGCACTATATTTTTGGCTCGAAGTTTTCAAAAATGATATTGTCACAATATTTGACTGTGCGTAGATATTCGCTTTGGCTTGTCACCACATGGGCGATAAGTGGCAGCGTTTTGTATTTGCGAACGAATCTGTTTGGCAGATGCTTGCTTTCATAACATATGAAATCAGGGTGGGAAACCTTTTTGCTCATGCACAGGCTTTTTGAAATATACCTTTTGAAAAAGGACATCTTTTTGCCTTTCTGATATCCGCCCATCTGACCACGCAAAACGTTTGGCGCATGCTTGTAAAAATATTCAAGAGAAAATGGGTTCATTGACATTACTGCGTACTCGCCGTTGTAGCCTGATAGTATTTCAAGCAGATTTTTTTCAAATACGCCGACCTTATCTGTATTTTTGATATCAATCAGCAGGGGCACACGTCCGTCAATAAAGGTCAGCACTTCTTGCAATGAAGGTATTTTTTCACTGCTGCCACTGATCGAAAGCATGTCAAGGTCTGATGCACTAAGGAATTTAATGTACCCGTCGTTTTCTGTCAATCTTGACAGGCATTCATCAGAAAAGACAACCAGCGTTCCGTCCGCTATCATTTGAACATCAATGGCAATCGGGAAGCCAAGATCTATTGCCTTGGCAAAAGCAGAAAGGGTGTTTTCAGGGTGATCTTTGTCATGAAGACCTCTGTTTGCGATTGGCGATTCCACCAGCCATGAATTGAAAATATCCATTTACTACCTCAAAATATTATATTTAAAAAATTAAATTAAATGATTTGAAATCCTTTTGAAAAACCACAAAAAAGAAAATAATAGTGATTTTTATGTAATTATCTGAATTATATCATGTCTTTTTGTATTTTCAGAGCGAATTTTTTATTTTTGCAGAAAATGCGGTTTTTTGAATATTGTTTTTTGCAGCCTTGGAAATGAAAACGATTGATTTATTTTTATTTTTCAGATATAATGATATCCATGGACAGAATAGAAAAAATAAGAAACTTTTGTATCATTGCTCACATCGACCATGGCAAGTCCACTCTCGCCGACCGATTGATTGAAAAAACAGGCACTCTTGAAAAAAGAGATATGCAGGCACAACTGCTTGACAGTATGGAACTTGAACGCGAAAAAGGCATCACCATCAAACTGACCCCAACGCGCATGAAATACTCTTGCAATGGTGAGGAGTATACTCTCAACTTGATTGACACGCCAGGGCATGTCGACTTCACTTATGAGGTTTCACGCTCACTTGCCGCATGTGAGGGCGCAATACTCATTGTTGACGCATCGCAAGGCGTGGAGGCGCAGTCGCTTGCAAATGCCTACCTTGCCATTGAAAACAATCTTGAAATTTTGCCGGTAATAAATAAAATTGACCTGCCGTCTGCACGCCCAGAAGAGGTTAAAAAGGAAATCGAAGACGTAATCGGCTTGCCTGCAATGCATGCGCCATGCATCTCGGCCAAAGAGGGCACGAACATTGAAGACGTGCTTGAAATGATAGTCAAAGAATTTCCATGCCCAAAAGGCGATGAAAATGCCAGACTGAAATGCCTGATATTTGACAGCTATTATGACAATTTCAAAGGTGCAATCTGCCTTATCAGGGTTTTTGACGGTACTGTAAAGCCAGGTGAAAAAATTAAAATGATGCATACAGGCAAGGTTTTTGAAGTGACAGAAGTGGGCGTGTTTCTACCTTTTGCAAAACCGACTGACAAACTGCTTGCTGGCGAGGTCGGCTATCTTGCAGGCAGCATCAAAACCATCAGCGATGTTGAAGTCGGCGATACCATAACTCATCTTGAAAGCCCTGTTCAAGACCCACTTCCAGGCTATAAAAAAGTACAGCCAGTGGTATTCTGCGGCATTTTCCCTGTTGACGGCGCGAAATATAACGAACTTAAAGACGCGCTTGAAAAACTCAAACTTAATGATGCATCTCTTGAATATATGCCAGAAGTTTCGCAGGCACTTGGCTACGGTTTCAGGTGCGGATTTTTGGGACTTCTGCATCTTGAAATCATCACTCAGCGCATTGAGCGCGAGTTCAATCTTAATATCATCACCACCGCGCCAAGCGTGTACTACCACGTGCACAAAACAGACGGCAGCATGCTTGAACTTTCCAATCCGTCATCACTGCCAAGCCCTGTTGAAATATCATATATTGAAGAGCCTGTTGTCAAGGCTCACATCTTCGCTCCGCCAAATTTTGTAGGGGCAATCATGGAGCTGTGCCAGGAAAAACGCGGCGTGTATGAGGGGCTGACATATCTTGATGAAAAGAGGGTGCAACTCAATTACAAATTGCCGCTTGGCGAAATCATCTATGACTTCTTTGACAGTTTGAAATCGCGTACCAAGGGCTATGCCAGCCTTGATTATGAGCTTGCAGGCTATCAGACAAGCGACCTTGTGCGTGTGGACATTCTGCTCAATGGCGAGCGCTGCGACGCCCTTTCAATGATAGTCCACAAGGACAAAGCCTACTCACGCGGCCGCGCGCTTACAGAAAATTTGAAAAAAATCATTCCGCGTCAGTTGTTTGAAGTGCCAATTCAGGCGGCAATAGGCAGCAAGGTTATTGCTCGCGAAACCCTTTCTGCAATGCGTAAAGACGTGCTTGCAAAATGCTATGGCGGTGACGTTACTCGCAAACGTAAGCTTCTTGAAAAGCAAAAAGAGGGCAAAAAACGCATGCGGAAAATCGGCTCTGTTGAAATACCATCAGAGGCGTTCATGTCACTATTGAAGCTTGACGATGACCAAGAATAGCGCAGCCAAATGCCAACAAACAGCCAAAGCTGTCGCAATCTTGACAAAAACCCTATTTACTAAGGAGGAGGAAAGGTGCTTGGAGTATATGTACATGTGCCCTTTTGTGAAAGCAGGTGCAACTATTGCGCCTTTTCTTCTTTTGTGCGTAATGACGAAATTGACAGATATATCAATGCTCTGACCAAAGAAATCAGCTCTTTCAATGGTGACAAAATCGCAAGCAGCATCTACTTTGGTGGCGGCACGCCAAGCATTCTTGAAAAAAGCCAATTTGAAAGGATTTTTCAGGCTCTCAAATCTACATTTACGCTTACCGATGACTGCGAAATTACCATTGAGTGCAACCCGAATACTTTTACTGCTGATAAGGGCAGATTTTACAGACAGATGGGCGTCAACCGAATTTCATTTGGCGTGCAAAGTCTTGATGACAACATCTTGAAATTTCTCTCACGACGCCACTCAGCTGCTCAGGCATTATCGGCGATAAAGTGCGCACAGGAATGCGGCTTTGAAAACATCAGCGCGGATATGCTGATCGGCGTAAACAAAAACACCGATGATTTCTTGAAGCAGGTTGAATTGTTGTGCAGTCAGGGGGTAAAGCACATCTCTGCATATATGCTTCAAATTGAAGAGGGGACACCTCTCGAAAAAATGGTGATGGCGCAAAGAGATTTACTGCCAGATGAAGATGAAAGCATCGACCAATACAATGGCGTGGCAAAGCTTCTTAAAAAAAGAGGCTTTGAAAGATACGAGGTGTCAAACTTTGCTGTCAGCGGCTTTGAATGTCGTCACAACGTCAATTATTGGACGGGCGGTGACTATGTCGGTTTTGGCCTGTCCGCTCATTCCTACATAGGCGGCAGACGCTTTGCCAATGCAAACACCTTTGAAAAATATTATCGCGGCGTTCTTGCACTTGATGAGCAGCTTTCAACGCGCCAGTTGCAGGAGGAGCACATCATGCTCGGCCTTCGCTGCAAATATGGTGTAGACAAAAAATATCTGTTTGGCCTTGGCTATGACATTTCAAAAAATGAAAATTTGCCTGAGCTCTTGGACAAGAAAATAATATTTGACTGTGGCGGGCGGCTGAAACTTAATGAAGAATATTACGGCGTAAACAACCTTGTCATTATCAAATTGCTTCCAGACTGATACTTGACAATGTAGTAAAATGATTGTATAATTTTTTATAAATTCTGTAAAGGGAGATTTACATGGAGGAGAACATTAACGACCAAAATCAGCAGCAAAGCCAACAGCAACCTGTTGCCGACTATCCAGAAGCATCGCTCAGCGATATTCAAGCGGCAGAGGCGCGCCTTGCTGCAAGCATTGAAGCCCTTAATGGCAACAAAAAGAAGAAAAAGGATAAAAAGAAAAAGCCGTCAGATTCAGGCGACGAATATGTTGAAAGCCCAGAATACACAACCGGTAAAATGAGTGCAGGCATGAAAATATTTTTGACAATATTGATTGTTGCTGTGCTGATCGGTGGCGGACTGTGCATATACTTTTTTGCTATTCCAGATAAAGGCGAGCAGGCAGCGCCATACAACATCTATGTCAACGATGACAGAATGGGCTATGTAGATTGCCTCTATAATGAGGGCAGCAATGAGCTTACTATGTCGGCCTTCTCAAACGGACAGGCAACATTCCTTGGCTGGGCAAAAGACAACAGATATGGCAACATTGTGTCGACATCGCAGGTGATGACAGTAGATTATGACAAATCAACCAAATACTATGCAATTTTCAATTTAACACTTTCAACTGAAAGCAAAAACGGTTTGCTTTTCATACTTTACGATGAAGCCAGACTTGCAAGCGTTGACAGCATGTACACGTCTGAAACTGTTGTTGAAGTGCCAGAAGTTTTGAACCTTACAAACGGCGTTTACAGAGTATACAAGATTGATGATGAGGCCTTTGCATATTCAAACATAGTAAAAATTACTCTTCCAAAATCAATAGTATCCATCGGCGCAAATGCGTTTATCTATTCCACAGTCAAAAAACTTGACAGTACCAGACTTGACAATTTGACATACATTGGTGAAAAAGCCTTCTTCGGCTGTGATGAGCTGTTAGCGTTCTATATAAATAAAAACGTAACTTACATTGGTGACCAGGCTTTCAGCTATTGCGATAATTTGATTCTTTCAATCAGTGAAGACAATCCAAAATATACACTCTCTGGCAACACTATTGTCGAAAAGGACAAATTGCCACTGGCTTTTTAAGCTCGCTGCAAATTATCTGATCAACTATGCTTCGACAGTGTATGTTTCAGAAAGAGCAGCGTCATCACTTCCACCATCGTTTACAAGCATATTCAGCGAAACCACATCAAATAAGCCAGGATACAAGATGTACACTGCAATATAAATTTGTATAAGCCAAATGTGTGAGAAAAGTTGATAACAAAATATCTTGTTGTCTTGCATTTGCTTTTTGCCTGGCATATGAAAAATCAACCATAAAAAGTTTCACAAGTTTATCTGTGAAACTTTTTTTACACTTTTTTAGATATTTTCAAACAAATACTTGCAATATTGCTTTTGATGTGCTATACTTGCCATGTAAAGTAAATTTGCTTTACAAAAAATCATGAAAATCGAAGATTCTATCAGTTTTGGCAAACTTTTTGATGCATATGGCAAGCTGCTCAGTCCATCGCAGCAGGAAATTATCGACTGCTATTTGAATTTTGACCTGACAATCTCTGAGATTGCCGAAAACAAAGGTGTTTCCAGACAGGCGGTCAAAGACGCACTGCAAAAGGGCGAGAAAAGGCTGACCGAAATTGAAAACTTGCTGGGGCTTGTACAAAAGATTGACACGCTTGAACAACAAATAAAAACAAAGAATTGAAGTTCACACTTCGAGGAGGCATTTTGGCACTTTTTTCATCATTATCAGATAAGTTCAATCATATTTTTTCCAAGCTTACCAAACGCGGCCGCTTGACCGAGCTTGAAATCAAAGAGGCTATGCGCGAAGTTCGTATTGCGCTGCTTGAAGCCGATGTCAACTATCTTGTCGCAAAGGACTTTGTAAAGTCTGTGTCTGAAAAGGCTGTGGGCGATGAGGTCATGAAAAGCCTGACACCAGCACAACAGGTGATCAAGATTGTCCGCGATGAGCTGACAGCGCTGATGTCATCAAACAGCCAAAAGCTTGCTGTTGCGCCAAATCCGCCAACTATCATCATGATGTGCGGCTTGCAGGGCGCGGGCAAGACAACGATGTGCGCAAAGCTTGCCCATCACCTTAAAAAATCAGGCAAAAAACCGCTGCTCGTTGCGTGTGACATCTATCGTCCAGCGGCAATCAATCAGCTTCAAGTGGTTGGCAAACAGGCGGGCGCCGAGGTCTTCGAGCGTGGCAGGCAAAATCCTGTCAAAACCGCAAAAGAAGGCGTTGCTCACGCAATAAAGCAGGGCTTTGACACAGTAATCATCGACACTGCCGGCAGGCTTCATATCAATGAAGAGCTGATGAATGAGCTCAAAGACATCAAAAAAGAGGTCAAGCCGACAGAGATTCTGCTGGTTGTCGATGCCATGACAGGTCAGGACGCAGTCACGGTTGCACAGTCTTTCAATAACGACCTTGACATTACAGGCGTAATACTGACCAAGCTTGACGGCGACACGCGTGGCGGTGCGGCACTTTCAATCAAGGCAATCACAGGCAAGCCTATCAAGTTTACAGGTGTAGGCGAAAAGATTGGCGACATTGAGCCCTTCTATCCTGACCGCATAGCCAGCCGAATACTAGGCATGGGCGACGTACTGTCACTGATTGAAAAGGCGCAGGAAGCCGTGACTGAGGAGCAGGCCAAAGAGCTTGAACGCAAGTTTAAGGAAAACTCGTTTACCTTTGATGACTATCTTGCCCAAATTGACAGTATGAAAAAGATGGGCAATCTGAAAGACGTACTCAGTATGATTCCTGGCATTGGCAATAAGATAAAAAATCTTGACATTGACGAAAACCAAATGCTGATAAATAAAGCAATCATACAGTCAATGACGCCGCAGGAGCGCAAAAATCCAGACATCATCAAGGCAAGCCGCCGCCAAAGAATAGCCAAGGGCAGTGGCACATCTGTTCAACAAGTCAACCAGCTTCTCAAACAGTTCGAACAGTCAAAAGAAATGATGAAGCAGATGAGAAGCGGCAAATTCAAAAACATGTTCTGATATATCCCGCAGCTTGAAAAAGTCGCGTCAGATATAAATATTAAAGGAGGAAAAAATGGCAGTAAAAATCAGGCTTACACGAAAGGGCGACAAAAAGTCACCATTTTACAGAGTAATCGTTGCAGATTCAAGAGCTCCACGTGATGGAAAGTTTATTGACATCATTGGCACATACAATCCACTCACAGACCCAGCTGAAATCAAGATTGACAACGAAAAAGCTCAGAAGTGGCTTGCAAACGGCGCTACACCAACCGAGACAGCAAAACAGCTTCTCATCAAAAGCGGCGCTATTGTGAAGAAGTAATCCTTTCAAACATAATAAAAACAGGAGAGTTTCATGAAAGAACTTGTAGAGTACATTGTAAAAAATCTTGTTATCGATGAACAAAGCGTGTCTGTTACCATGACAGAGGGTGAGGACGAAACAATTATTCACGTTTTTGTCGCACCTGACGATATGGGCAGAGTGATAGGCAAGGCTGGCAAAGTGGCTTCAAGCATACGCGCCATAGTCAATTCGCTCGCTGCAAGGCAGCACAAACGCGTCAGCGTCAAATTTGGGGAGTAACAGCTCGCATGGAGGGAATCGCAAAGATTTTAAAACCGCAAGGCATAAAGGGGGAGGTCAAAGCTCTGCCCCTGACAAATGTCCTTGCTGTTTTTGTATCACTAAATGACTGTACCGTCGCAGGCAAGCTTATGCACATTCAGCATATTACCTTGCGACAGGGTTTTTTGTACATTAAATTCAAAGAAGTCACAACCCGCAACCAGGCCGAGGAGTTGCGCAATCAAACAATATGCGTTGACAAAGCTCGTCTTGCGCAGGCCAAAGAGGACGATGAATTCTTTATTGATGACTTGGTTGGCATGGTTCTCCATGACACTGAGGGCAACTTTGTTGGGCAGATTGTAGACGTGACAAACTATGGCTCTTGCGATGTGTTCGTGCTCGACCTTGAAGGCCGCCGCGCCGAAGCACCATACGTCAAAGATGTTTTCATCAAAGATGGCGACAGGCTTGTTGTTGACAGGAAAAAACTGCAAGAGGTGCTGATATGAAAATCGACATACTCACGCTTTTTCCAGAAAGCTTTTCCTATCTTTCATCAAGCATACTTAAACGCGCGCAAGAGAGCGGCGCAATCGAGATTGAACTGCACGACATTCGAGAATTTTCCAAGGATAAGCACAAGAAATGTGACGACTATCCTTTTGGTGGCGGCGCAGGCATGCTGATGACTCCTCAGCCTGTTTTTGATGCCATCAAGCATGTGCAGCGCGACTCTTCAACCATAATTTTGCCATCGCCTGGGGGCAGCACTTTTGATGTACAAACCGCAAAAAGCTTGGCTGAAAAAGAGCACCTTATTTTTGTCTGCGGACACTATGAAGGCATTGACCAGCGCATTATTGACATATTCAAGCCAATGGAAATTTCAATAGGCGACTATGTGCTTACAGGCGGCGAGCTGCCTGCCATGGTTATGGTTGACGCAATTTCCCGCTTTGTTGATGGCGTAATCAGTGCTGACAGCCTTACAGAAGAGAGCTTTTCATGTGGCGGGCTTGAATATCCGCAATATACTCGGCCAGCAGAATTTATGGGGCATAAAGTACCAGAGGTGCTTCTTTCTGGCAACCACGCTGAAATAGAGAAGTGGCGCAAGGCAATGTCGCTTGAAAAGACCAAAGCTCTTCGCCCTGATCTTTTGAAAAAGAAAGATGACCCAACAAAATGATTATTACAGGAGGTGAAAGGTGAAAATAAACTGGTTTCCAGGACACATGACCAAAGCATTGAAAGAAATTTCCATGCAGCTGTCAAAAGTGGACGTAATTTTGTATGTGCTTGATTGTCGCGCGCCAATATCTTCAATCAATCCTTCGCTCAACAAGCTCGTCGACAAAAAGCCAATACTTTACATTTTCAACAAGCTTGACTTGTCAGATGAAAAAAGAGTTCGCCAGCTTGCTCAGCCTTTCAAGACTCAAACATCAGATTATTGCATGACGTGCAGCACCATGTCTGGCGCAAGCAAGTCAATCAGGCAAAAAATCAAAGACCTTGCGCGTGCTAAAACCGAAAAATTGCAATCGAAAGGTATTCGTGCGGTAATCCGCGCTATGGTCATTGGCGTGCCCAACTCAGGCAAAAGCACTCTGGCTAACAACCTCTGCGGTAAAGCCAAAACGGTAACCGGCAACAGGCCAGGCGTCACAAAAAGCACGCAATGGATTGCTATTGGAGATAATATTGAGCTTTGCGACACGCCAGGCACGCTCTATCCAAACCTTGCCGACCAAGACGTAGCCAAAAAGCTTTACTTTATTGGCAGCATTAAAGATGAAATAATCGGTGATGTGACTCAGCTTGCAGATGACTTTATCAAAATGGCATCAGAGCGATATTTGACTCAGCTGACTGAAAGATATGGGCAGGACCTATCGCTGCCTGCGATTGCAAAAAAGCGAAATTACAGGCTTTCCAAAGATGAGTATGACCTTGAACGCACCGCACAAGCCCTTCTTGACGATTTCAGAAAGGGCAGGATTGGTCGAATTACCCTTGATTGAGGGAGGTCAAAAGGTGAAAAGACTGAATAATGCTGTGGGGGCAATCGGCGAGGTCGATGCAGCAAAATTTCTTCAAAACAAAAAGTACAAAATACTTGAAACAAACTACAAAAACAAACTCGGCGAAATCGATATCATTGCACTGCAAAACAAAGTAATCGTATTCGTTGAGGTCAAAAACCGCTCTACGCTTGCCTTCGGCATGCCGTCTGAGAGCGTAACTCCGCAAAAGCAATACAAGATTCGCCGCACAGCTGAGGCGTATCTTCAAAAGAATAAAATGCTTGACAGTGCCTGCCGCTTTGATGTAATCGAGGTTGTTGGCACTCATATAAACCATATTGAAAATGCTTTCTGAAAAGAAAGCTCAGGCTGTCGAAAAACTGCGTGACCGAAAAAATTGCAAAATTTTTTCTTGCTTT
>CAMLUY010000009.1 GCA_946487985.1 uncultured Clostridia bacterium | reverse complement strand
AGCAGGCTGTCAAGAATTGGTTTGTATCTTGTTGGTTTTACAGATGGATAGTGTTTTTTGATGTCGTTTCCTGAGATTTTTAAGTCTTTGGTTGAAACTATCAGTTTGTGAGATATGATGTATTTGTAAAAGAATTGATATTTGCCTGCAAGATATTTGGAGTGATGAATTAGCAGCAAATAAATGCTTGGAAAATTGTAAAAATATTTAAAAAAGTATGGCTTGTTTTGCAGATGATTGAGGGCGTCGTAATATCCTGAAATGATATTTATGTAGGTGTCGACCATCTTTTTATTAAGCCCAAAATTGTTTGTAAGAATGAGATTGAGATAGTATGAAACAGAGATCGGATTCACGGTATCAATAACATCAATCAAAAAGCCTTGGGATTTGTGCTCTACTTTTTTCACCATGTTGAATTTGATGCGTGGACAATCGAAGCCAAAAGTTTGCCATACACCATATCGATTAAACTGGCGAAGAGCTTTCATGAAGGCGTTGCGTTTGCTGTATCCTGGGTATTTTTCCGAGCTGTGAAGAATTCGCTTTATTTCATACATCACCCTCTCACCTGAAAGGTCTTTAATGTTGTCAAAATATTTAAATGCAGCAGCCAAGGTTTGCTTTTCAATTTTGAAGTTCAGTTCGCATTGAAAGCGAAACAGACGCAGCAGGCGCAGGCCATCATGTGACAGGACTTCATCAGGCGTTTCAACTGTGCGAAGAATCTTTTTGCTAATGTCAGCGACACCATCATAAAAATCCAGAAGATTTTTGTTTTTTATGTCATAGTAGAGTGCATTGCAGGTGAAGTCACGGCGTTTTGCGTCTTCGCGAACGTCAGTGATAAACTGGATTTGCTCTGGTGTATGGCTGCCATTTTCTGGATATTTCTCTGAGCGAAATGTGGTATATTCATAAGTTGTATTGCCGCAAATGATAAAAGCGCTGCCAAGAGCTTTATTCCTGACCTGAAATTTGAAATCGCTTCCAGACAATATGTTTTCAAGTTCGTCAAGAGTGAGCGCTGAGCAGATGTCAATGTCTTCGCGAGCGATGCCCATGATTGAGTTTCTCAAATATCCGCCAACAATATACAGCGGCTGAGGCAGCAAATCTGCAAGGGCAATTAGTTGTTTTGGTATTTCAATTTTCATCATTCACCTTTTATTGATAATGATACTTTATTTGACAAACATTGTCAAATCTATTGGCAATAATGTTGACATAATAGGTAAAAATAATATATACTTTAATAGTAAATATGAAAAAGAAAAAACAGGTCCAAGAGAAAATTCAACCGGCGCTGTTGAAAAGTGAAACTAAATATAATAAGAAAATACCTTATGACGTGTTGTCAGTACTTTTTTATACCCAAGAGGGATATGAGAACAATCTTGGACTTTTTGAAAAACTCAAAAATAAGATTACAACCGGGCTTAACATAAACAAAAACAAAGAAGATGATACGCCTGCCGTACCTGTAAACGTTGAAAGATATGAGGTTGATTTTCATCAGGGCTTGTCGCAAGAGCAGGTCGACGCGCGCATTGCAGCCAATCTGACAAACAAGACCAAAGTCAAATCTACAAAATCATACGGCGCGATTTTTTTCAAGAATATCTTTACTTTTTTCAATATGCTATGGCTGATTATTGCGGTTGCGCTGCTGTGCGTTGGTTCATACAGCGACCTCATATTCATATTGGTTATCGTTGCAAACACTGCCATTGCGATTATTCAAGAGATTCGAGCAAAGATTACTATTGAAAAGCTGTCAATAGTCACCTCGCCATTGGTGAAGACCATACGCGAAGGGAAAATGATTGAAATTTCGGCTGAAAATTTGCTGCTTGATGATGTAATTTTGCTTTCGAATGGCAATCAAATACCATCTGACTGTAAAATCCTTGATGGGCATGTCGAGGTAAATGAAAGCCTTTTGACTGGCGAATCAAACGCAATCGAAAAAACTGTTGGTGCATCGCTTTTGTCAGGAAGCTTTATTGTATCTGGGCAGTGCTATGCCAAAGTAGAAAAAATTGGCAAAGACAACTATATTTATCAGATGGCCAAAAAGGCAAAAGAGTTTAAAGCGCCACAATCAAACCTTTTCAAAGATTTGAACAGATTGATCAAATATATTGGTATTGCGCTTGTGCCTATTGGCATACTCACCTTCCTAAAAGAGTACGCGCAGGCTGGGTCGACGATTAAGGACCAAATCACGAACACTAGCGGCGCGCTGACAAGTATGATTCCCGCAGGTATGTTTTTGCTGGTAACAATAAGTTTGGCTATTGGAGTAGTCAAGCTTGCAAGGAAAAAGACCTTGGTACGTGACCTTTACTCCATTGAAATGCTGGCTCGAACAAATGTGCTTTGCCTTGATAAGACAGGGACAATCACAGATGGCACAATGAAAGTTGTTGACTTTATTTCCTATTCAAATAAACGAAAAATCAGTGTCAAAAAGATTCTATCGAATATATTGAATGTGCAGAAAACTGTAAATGCAACATCTACAGCCATGATAAAGGAATTTGGTCGGAGTGAAGACATGCCTGCATTGAACGTCGCAGAATTTTCATCAGAGCGCAAATATTCAATCACGCAGCTGTCAAACAGAAAGATATATTTCTTGGGAGCTGCAACTCGAATTGGTTGTCCGATTTCCGCCGAGCAGATGGAGTTCATCAAAGAGCAGCAGAATAAAGGTTTGCGAATTCTTGCACTTGCTGAACAGACAGGCGGCACTTTTGACAAAAAAATGAGCGGTAAAAATTCTGTGCTGATTGCCTTGATTGTTATTGAAGAGCACATTCGTGAAGACGCGATTGAAACTATACAATGGTTCAAAGACAATGGCGTTGAGATCAAGATTATTTCTGGTGATGACCCTGCAACTGTATCAAAGATTGCACAGCGAGTAGGAGTTGAACACAGTGACAAATATGTTTCACTTGAAAATTTCAGTCCGAAAGAGGTTGAGCAAATTGCAGACCAATTTACAGTTTTTGGGCGAGTGACACCAGAGCAAAAGTACACAATCATTAAATCTTTGAAAAACAAAGGCAAGGTTGTAGCCATGACCGGTGACGGTGTAAATGATACGCTGGCGCTGAAAGAAGCCGACTGTTCAATCGCTATGGCTGATGGCAGCGAGGTTGCGAGAAACATATCCAAATTGGTTTTGCTTGAATCAAACTTCTCGTCACTGCCAGCCGTTGTCAAAGAAGGCAGGCAGGTTGTAAACAATGTGCAGAACTCGTCATCACTGTTCCTTATGAAAACATTTTTTGCAATCACCCTGACAATACTAACACTGTTCTTGCAACTGCCATATCCGTTCAGGCCAAGCATGATGATGCTGCTTGAATTCTTCGTAATAGGGCTTCCATCATTCATGTTGACATTCGAGCCGAATACCAAGCCAATTCGAGGCAACTTTATACCGCAGGTAATGAAACGGTCCTTGCCGCGGGCGCTGCTGATATTGATGGCTGTGATTGTCGTAATGATTTTGGACAACTCTCAATACAATGTGCTTGATGCAAACGATTACAAAACCTTGTGCGTGCTTGTTTTGACATATACTGGATTTTTAAATCTTGTGACGCTATGTTTCCCAATGACGCTTTTGAAAGGCATCACGATTGCAATATCGTTTGTGGGCATCACCGGTGCAATCATTGGCTTGCCTGCCCTGTTCTCAATCAATATCACTGATATGTTTACTGTCTTGATAACATTCTTTGCAATAATAGTTGCAGAAATCATACTGCTTGTACTGATACGGCTGAACAGGCGGCGTATTGACAAATTGCGAGATAAAATTATCAGTCTTTTACAAAAACAATAGTGTTTGAAAATATTGAAAATCCAACTGAAAAAACACATAGCGAAGTTTTGACATTTGACAGCATCATTACAAAAAGCCCCGTTTTGAGGGCTTTTTTTGATGCAAATTTCACGTAAACAAGATATTGCAAAGCGAAAAAGATGTTTGCAAAAACTAAGTTGGTGAAATAAGGTAAGTTTTATAAAATAAAAAAAGGCGTTCGTAAATGAATGCCTTTTTGTTTTTTAGTTGTTTGCAACATAGTCATACAAAGCATATGTGTTGGCACGAATTGTTATTTTAGTGATGCGACCATTTGAGTAGTTCTGGCTTGAAGTGCCAAAATAGAATGTGAGTTCATGGTCAGCATTTTCGGCAGAGATATTGAAGTATACATCTTTGAAGCTGAGCAAATATTCATCTGTATTTCTTATCGAGTAATACTCTTTGCCATTCGCGCTGTACATAGTTTGAGCTTGTTCATAGTAAAGATGCACATAGTTTTCACCAAGAGCATTTATGAGATCGCTGCTCATGCCTGTTGTACTCGAAGCCGAACTGTAAAAGTACTGGTTTGTTTCAACAATGTCGTATCCGCCGAGCTTTCCTGTAAACATCGCTGTCAAAATTGAGGTTTTGAAAGAGTTGTCATAGATGTCGTAAAACTCATCATAGTTGTCATCATTTGGTGTAAAATGCATGTCGCCGTCAATGTAAACTTCAATATTGTCTGGCCTTTCAATAAAGAAAGGTTTGAGATTTGTCTTTACAGCGGCAAGTACGATTATTGTAACAGCAAGTGCGACAATTAATCCACAAATAATTGAAAAAGTAATTTTTCGCTTTCTTTTCTTTTTGGCAAGATATTCGTCACTGACAGAGAGAAGTACGCTGTCAGCGGTTTCTTTTTGTTCTGTTTGGTCTTGGATAGTTTCTTCCATATGCTACTCCCCTTTTTTGTCTGTCTTCTTGCTTGATTTTGTAGCAGTTTTAGTTTTCTTTTCCTCTGTGGTTTTTGCCTCTGCCTGCTTTTCCTCTTTTGACATTTCTGTTTTGCCTTGCTGTTTTTCGTCTTGGTCGATTGCTTTGCCTTGTGTAATGTATACTGTCGCTTGATTTTCCTCTGGCTGAGCGTTTTCACTGCTTTCGGCTTTTGCTATGCTGTCCTGATATGCCTTTTTTATTGAATCAAATTCAGCTTGTGTGATTACTCCGCTCTGCAAAAGTTTTTCGCCTTCAACAATCTTGCGTTCAAGAGCTTCGCGGCGCTGTTGTTCGGCGCGCTCACGTCTGATGCGCTCCTCTTTTTCACGCTGTATGCGATCTCTCTCGTCCATAAAAGCAGAAATTTCTTTTGCCGATTTGCCTTCAAGAAGCATGTCGACTTCTTCTTTGTTGATGGTTTCTTTATCAAGCAGCAATTCAACCATTTCATCAAGCAGTTTAGTGTTTTCTGAAAGGATCTTCTTTGCACGTTTATAGTTTGAGTCAAGAATTGCACGAACTTCATCGTCAGCTTCGGCTGCAAGCTTTTCTGAAAAGTCGTTTTTGGTTTGATAGTCACGACCAATGAATACCTGTTCACTGCTGTCGAGGCTGAGGAAACCAAGGTTTTTGCTCATGCCCCAGTTGTAAACCATGTTGTGAGCAATCTTTGTTGCCTGGCTGATATCATTTGAAGCGCCTGTTGAAATATCCTTGAAGACGATTTCTTCTGCGATACGTCCACCCATGCAGACCGCTATTTCGTCCATAAGATAGTTGTACGTTCTGTATGCGTTGTCATTTTGAGGACGCTGCATTGTATAGCCGCCAGCCATACCGCGAGGTATGATTGAAACTTCTTGAACTTCATCTGTGTTTTCAAGAATGCGAGCAAGAAGTGCGTGGCCTGATTCGTGGTAAGCTGTAATTTTTCTGTCACGTTCAGTAACAAGACGGCTTTTCTTTTGTGGCCCCATTGTCACTTTATTGATGCCTTCTGTAATATCTGACATGATTATTTTTGGTCTGCCCGCACGAGCTGCAAGAATAGCTGCTTCGTTGAGCATATTTTCAATGTCTGCACCTGTAAAGCCCACAGTAATGCGAGCCAAAGTTTTAAAGTCTACGTTTTCGTCGATTGGCTTGTTGCGAGCGTGAATGCGAAGAATTCCTTCGCGGCCTTTAACGTCAGGGATATTTACATAAATCTGTCTGTCAAAACGGCCTGGACGCAAAAGCGCTGGGTCAAGTACGTCTGCGCGATTTGTTGCTGCAAGCACGATAATGCCCTCATTTGATTCAAAGCCGTCCATTTCAACAAGCAGCTGGTTGAGAGTCTGTTCGCGTTCATCATTGCCGCCACCAAGTCCTGCGCCACGTTGACGACCAACGGCATCTATTTCATCGATGAAAACAATGCATGGCTTGTTTTTCTTAGCTTGTTCAAAAAGGTCACGTACACGAGATGCACCAACGCCTACGAACATTTCAACAAAGTCTGAACCGCTGATAGAAATGAATGGTACGTTTGCCTCGCCGGCTACCGCACGTGCAAGAAGAGTCTTTCCTGTACCAGGATTGCCCACAAGCAGCACGCCTTTTGGTATTCTTGCGCCAAGGTCGGTAAACTTCTTTGGTGCTTTGAGGAATTCAACGATTTCTTTAAGTTCTTCTTTCTCTTCGTCAGTACCTGCAATGTCGTCAAACTTAACTTTGCTTGTAGTGTATGCTTTGGCACGTGATTTGCCAAACGCCATAGCGCCTTTGCCTGAGCTGCCAAGCAGTCTGAAAATCATCCATACAAGGAACAATCCGAATGCAATGTAAAGAATTGGATAGATGATATCCCAAGCGTTCACGCCATCGACCGCAGGAATAATCTCAATCTTGCTTTCTGCTTCGGCTGACGCGTTGTAGGTTTCAATCATTGTAATCAGTTCTTTCAATACGCCATCATTGTATCTGTAATTGATGTGATAGTCAGCATATTTGGGGAAATGATTTTCATAGTCACTGCCTTCAAGCAGGAAATACATGGTGTTGTCATTATAATATACGCTGACAATCTTTTCAGTCTTTTGGTCTTCACCCTCGCCAACCGTTCGGCCGTCAATCAATTCTTGGACTTCGTTTGTACCGCCTGTAATCTTTTCGCCTTTATACCCGTCATTTGTAAAAACGAGCACCAGCAAAAGCACAATCAACAACAAAACGACCAAATATGACCATTTGAATTTTGATTTTTGTTCGTTCACAATGCCTCCTTATTTTATACGTGAAATCAAAATGTGTCCTCTATTTTTATGATAAATAAAGTAATATTTGTTCATGCGCTGGCAATTCCGCTCGCGCAAGTTGCCTTTGGCAAAACCAAAAATTCGCCATTTTGCAACTTGAAATATTGTATCATAAAATTATGTGATTGGCAAACAAATATTAAGGCATTTTGAAAGAAAAATTAAATTATGTTGCTATTTCGTCAAAATTAGTCAGGTTGTACAACTGTTGTCAATTTGAAAGTGACATACTTGATAAAATTGTCAGGCGTGTCATGATTTTCAATGAATTTCTTGTAATCCTTTCTGTTGTTACGGAAAAATTTTGAAGTTACTCCAATGACGTCTGTGCCGTTTTTGCGAAGAAGGTTGACAGCCGTGACGTATTTTTTATTTATCTGCTCCTCAATTTTATTTGCAATTTCTGGTGTGATTTCACTGTATTCTGTGTTTGATTTCGTATTTTCATCAGCCCCTTCTGTTTCGACAAGCTCGACACTGAGGATAAGCTTTGCATAAAACACTGGATAGCCATTTTCAAACTTGGTTGTTGTCAGCACTTTTTTGTCCTTCAATCTGTACGTCAAATCCATAATGCTGCCATTCAAATCAACATCATTGATTTTTATCAGCTGGTTCAAGTCTTTTGGGTTGAGAAGATTTATTCCTGAAAGCTGATATGTTGAAAGTTTTTCAACCATTTTGCCAGACTTTAAAAGAACTGCCTCACCTTCATTGAGAATTTTCTTTTTGCTTTGCGAGCTTTGAGCTCCCCCTTGCGGTGAGCTGTCGCCCTGGACCTCTTGCTGAGATGTGTCTGTATTTTGCGATGATGAAACCGAAGAATCGGTATTTGTGTCTTCTGAATCAACAAGCGGAATATAGCCAATGAGTGAAGATTTCAAAAAGCTGTAATAGCCTTTGTAAAAAGCTTCAAGTGAAGTGTCTGTGACGTAAAGTTCGTTTGCGTTGTAGCTGATGATCTGTTCAAGTTGAAGACCGAGCTCATCAACAAGGTTTTGTGAGTTTTGAAGCATTTCTTTTGCACTGGTGTTTGTGCAAACGAAGACTGTATTTTCTGGAAGAGAGGCGATATGTGCAAGCAGGCTGAGCGACTCGGCTACGTCTTCGGCGAGCATGGACTCGCTGACCACTGTGGTTTTGGCATGAGCAAGGCCGACATCTCTGCCCATGGCGACGCTTGCTTTGCTGATTGCATCTACGACAGATTTGCCTTTGCCAGAGATAACCGAGTTTTTCTGCTTGTAGGTCTGGTTTGCGGTAGGAATGAAAGTCAAAAGTGACACTTCGTACTCGTTGTCGACAAAGTCTAGTCCTATTGCAGTGACAACGCCACGGTTTCTGTTTTCTCCTGGGCTGAAAACGGCAAGCGGTGTAAAAAACAGAAGAATAATAATCAATATTACAATCATTGGGAATCTTTTTATGTAATCAATCAGTTTTTTCAATTTTACCCCTCCTCTTTTGATAGGATATTATCCAAAACAGTATTGGCAGCAAATAGCTGACAATCATGCCAAGGACTGGCAGCCAGCTGACAACTGAGGACACAACATTTTCATATTTACCAACAAATACATAGTAAAGCACGCAAAAGAGAATGTCAAAAAAGACTATTGCATATGCGCGATTGAGCAGCGGAAATATTGATTGAAAGCACTCGCAAAAAGCAAAGGAAAAAATTTCCATTTGAAAAACTGTCATAAGCATTATTGTAATCATTGCTATGATGTCAAGTCTGCCGATTGCGTTGAACTGTACTGAAAAGACAAGCATGTCAGCGAGAGCATTATTGTGCATGAAAGCTGTAATCTGATACTTCGCAAAGAAAAGAATATAAAGAATGAGCACAAGAAGCATTGAAAAGAAAGCATATTTATAGATGGACTTTTCCTCGCCATCGCTTATTTTTATCCTGTCAATAACAAGAAACAAAAAGGCGAAATCGCCAAAACTGAAAATGTGGTTGTATGTAGAAGTGAAAAAATCCTTTGCAGTCGTAGTAAAAAAATATGGCATGGAAATTGGTGTAAAAAGAGAGATGCACAGGCAGACAATGAAGCCGGCAATCACGAAGAAAAAGAAAAGCTCCATAGTTCGTGAAAAAGCGCGAATGCCAACTATGGCTGCGTGGCTGATCACTGGCAGAAAAGATATGAATGCAAGAAAGATGAATTCATCATGATAGATTTGATTTTTAAAATATACATATGTTACGCTGAAAACAAGCAGACATTTAAAAAAGAAAAAGACAATCAAAAGAATAAAAATCAGCTTGGTGACAAACACGCCTATTTTGTCCTTTAAAATATCATAAAGCCGCTCAGTTGGATAGTGCTTTTTCAACCTTAAAAAAATTGGAAGGGCTATAAAGTCAAGTGCAAAAAGGAAAATCAAGACAAAAATTGAATCTGACTTGCTGTTTTCAAACATAAGTGAAGGCATCAGAAGTATTTTATTTGCAAAGATGCACATTGCAATAATTATGCCGCATTGTCTGAGAGATATCTGGGTGTTTTTCACTTTATTTTCTCCTTTTCAGGATTGAAGGATTTGGGCCGCGTCTTTATCTGCACTAGCGGTTTTGAAAAAATTGCGTCTTGAAGGTCATTTTGTATGCGAGGACTGTATGGAGCGAGATATGGCGTGCCGTAGCTGTCAATAGTGTTGAGGTAGTTTGCAAGGTACACAAGACCTGAAATTATTCCCACAAGGCCAAGTGAGCCGCCAAAGATTATGAACAGCAGTTGCAGGACTGTGACCTGTGACGCCTCTTCGGGAATGGTGTAAAGGGCTATTTTCGAAAGCGCAACAATGATTACGCCTGGCGGAGAAATCAACCCCGCTTTAACGCCAGTGTCGCCCAGGATAAGTGCGCCTACGACAGAAGTCGCAAGGCCGAGATAACTTGGCAGTCGCAGGCTGACCTCATAGAGGATTTGGAAAAGCAGGAAGATGAACAAAATTTCCAAAAATGGCGTGAACGGAAGCCCCTGAGTGGTGTCTGCAATGGTTATCAGAAAATTCAGTGGCAGTATGTTGTAGTGATAAATTTGAAGGGCGAGATAAAAACCTGGCGCAATAAGTGAAATCATCAGGCCAAAAAGGCGTATAACGCGGACGAAACTGGAATAATGATGATTGGTGTAGTAATCGTTTGAGTTTTGGATATCTTCAAGGAAAATGAATGGTATGGTAAGCACTATTGGCGAGCCGTCGACAATAATGCAAGCTTTGCCTTCAAGCAATTTTGAAACAACGACGTCTGGCTTTTCACTGTTGCCAATCTGTCTGAAAAGCGAGTTTGGCTTGTCTTGGAGAAAGGACACAATATTGTAGGAGTCAAGGATTCCATCGACTTCAATTTCTTTGAGGCGCTTGATAATCTTTCTTACCACCTTTTTGTTTGAAATGCCTTTAATATATCCAACGCAAACCTTTGTTTGTGTAACGCTGCCAACACGTAAAGTTTCAATAGTAAAATCAGGCGATTTGATGCGGCGTCTGAGAAGAGTAATGTTGGTTTGCAGGTCTTCAACAAAGCCCTCACGCGGCCCTTGAATGACCGGTGAAGTTGGTGGCTCACTTGGCACGCGCGTAGGAAACTTCAAGAAGTCAATTGCAAGAATTTCATCTGAGAAATTTGTGAAAAAGACTATTTTGCCGTCAAGGATTTCCTGCACCATTTCGTTGTCATCTATTATTTTTACGTCTGTACCTTTGATGATATCGTTTCGCAAAATTTCCATATCAAGCGGCTTTTCGTATGTTTGTAAAGGCAGATATAGCGCCTCTGAAAACAGCGCCTGATCTGTAATGCTTTTAAGAAAGACCATGCCGATTTCTTGACCATTTTTTTCAAAGTATCTGCTTGAAAAATCCACGCTGTTATTGAGCGCTGATTTGAGTTCCTCTATTTTTTGCTTAACATCAAAAAACGGCATACCTTTCCCCTTTTGGAGGTAGTATGCCTTTATTATTTTATTTTTATGTGTGATAAAAAACAAAAAAACTAAATTTGTGCGTATGTAAACTCGCCATCAAATGAAGTGTAATTCTCGGTTGCAATCGGGCAAGCGCCAATTATTGTTTGATCATCGTAGTATGCTGAAAGGTCTATTTTGTAGGTGTATTTATTTTGCGCTTGGTCAAATGTCATGTCAAAAGTGCTGCAATCGAAAGAAAAGTCACCTATTTGTACCTTAATTTTTGAAAGTCGTTCACTGCCCTGCAAGGTAAGTATCATCTGCTCCTTATCAAAGCTTGCGCTTTCAAAAGGCTTGATTGAATAAATAACCGGCACGATTATTGCATTTGAAGATGGGCTTTGTCTGTAAAAAGCGCTATCTGAAAGAGCAACCACTGAAAAGTTGTACTCGCCGCCAGCGAATGTCGACAAATCCAAGTTATTTTCTGTTATGGTTATTGGCTGAGCGGTCGGCGAAAAGTAAACCTGATATTTGTCAGCATGATCGACAATATTCCATTGAAGTGATTTTGACTGCGCATTATATTCGAGCGTTGGCGCAGCAAGATATTTGTATGCAGTGAAAGCGACAGTATCGCTGTACGCGCTGTTGCTGCCTGATGTCTGGCCTAGATAGCAAACTGAAACATTGTAATTTTTGCCTAGCTCAACCCCCTGCTTTTCAAGCTCATCAATAGTAATGATGTTGTTTTCGCTGTCGACAATGATTTCGTCGCTGCTTGACATAAACCTAAACCTGTACCCGCGATAATTTTCGTTTGCATCTGCCGACAGGTAAACCGTCATGCCGTCATCAAAGATGTCGACTGGGTTTGGAGAAAAGGCGTCGTAATTCAGCAAAAAAGCAAAGACCATACCTGCCAAGACCATTATTCCAACGGCTGCGAGAAGGCAAGCAATCAAAATCTTTTTGCTTTTTTCAGAAATTTGCAATTTTTTATTGTTTTTTTGTGTTTTTGCCATATCTTATTTATAGTATAGACCATTTTTCTTTTTTTTCAAAATATTTTTTCTAAAATAAAAAGAAAAACAATATTGACTTTTGTTTTGAAATGGAGTATACTTAAAATAACTTATTGGAGGAATTATGTTTGGAAATATGTCTGATTCACAAATCGCAGCTTTCATACTTGGAATTATCTTCACTGTTTTGTCAATAGTTTCTGCTTTCATCATTCACAAGTACTCAAAAACTAGCAAGTTGGGAAAATCAATCGGGTTTTCTCTTACCGCACCATTTATTGCCTTTACTTCATGGCTGTTTTTGATCTTCTCATATCTTGACGGTTTCAGAAATGATGAACTTGTCAACCTTTTGGTATCAATCGTTATTGCTGCTATCATTTGTGGTATGCTGGTTATCGTAGCTCGTGCACTTTACAACAAGCACCAAGAGATGTTTGATGCCGAAGACAAGGAAGAGCTTGAAGAAAATGCCGAAGATGCAACCGAACCAACTGAGGAAAATCAGGACGAAAAAGATATAGACGCGAACAAAGCTATTACTGCACCACTTTTGATTGAAAGCAGCCAAAAAGCCAAAAAGGAAAATGACGCCGCCGAAGACGCACAAGTCGAGGAAAACGAACTCGAAGAAGCTGAGGAAATTGAAGACGGAGAAGTCGAGACCGAAAGCGAAGACGACAATTCAACTGAAAGTGAAGAAGCTGAGGCTGTTGATGAAAGTGAAGAGCCTGCTGAAAACGATGATGAAAGCGAGGTAGAAGAAGTAAACCTTGACGAAGCAAACGATGACGAGAACGGCATTGTGAGCGACGCCAATGAAAATGCTGACGACACTGACGTAGAAATTGAAGAAGAGCCTGACGAGCAAGAAGACGACAGCGAAGAGGAAGTGTCAGAAGAACTTGAAGATGAAACCGAAGAAGAAACTTCTGAACAGGAAGAGGGAAATCGCCCTCTCACACCTGAGGAAGAAGATGACGCTGAATTTGAAAAATTCTTGGAAGCGCTCAGACAAAAAGCAGAACTTGAAAAGAACGACAAGAAAACAGATGATGAAGAATAATAAAAAAATCGCATATCAAATGCGATTTTTTTATTGTCAACCTAAACAGGTTAAAGTTTTATTTAATGCAAAAAACCTTTCCTTTTGAAATGACGTTTGCGCATTCAAAGAGAAAGGTTTTTGTTGTAAATTTAGCAAATTGCGTGTTGCAAAATCCTGTTCATTATTTTGTCACTGGCTGATGAGAGTGTACTTTCTGTATCCTTCCTGATCAGATGGCGAAACTTCGCTGAACATGTTTGCAAATTCTGCCGGCAGTGACGACACTGCGCTTTCAGACACATACACAGTTGTTGCATATTGAATCAATGATCGTGCTGATAATTTGCTGGTCAGCATTGCAGCAATTGTCTGACTGTCAATCGTTACAGTAGCCAAGCTTGTGCAGTTCATAAAGACACTACTATTGAAAGCTGTCACGCTTGATGGAATTGTAATGCTTTGAAGTTTGGAATTGCGGAAGGCATATCCTGCGATTGTTTGTACTCCGTTTGGCACAGCAAAGCTTGCATCAGTCTTACCTGCTGGGTACTGCATCAGTGTGGTCATATCTTCATTATACAACACGCCGTCAACTGTGGTAAAGTAATTGCTGTTGCTGCTGAATGACGTAATGTTTGTGCCACTGAACGCAGCAGTGCCAATTGTCGTAATCGACGCAGGAATTTCAAACTGACCGATGAGATTTGAGCAACTGTAAAATCCAAAGGCCCCTATTTCTGATAAACCAGATGGCAGCGTTATTGATGACAAAGATGCACCATTAAAGGCATGATTACCAATAGTGGATACGCTGTCAGGCACAATGAAACTGGTATCTGTCTTGCCGCGCGGATATTGAATGAGAAGTGTCTGGTCGAAATCATAAAGTACGCCATTTTCACTCATGTATGCTGTGTTGCCCTCGGCAACTTCAATACCTGTCAATCGACACCCGCCAAAAGCGCTGCTGCCAATGTATGTCACGGTGGCAGGAATGGTCAGAGTGTTGTTCAAACGGGTGCAACCATAAAATGCTTCAGCGCCAATATATTCCAAATTTGGCGAAAGGGTCAACGTGCCACTGACCCTGCTTTCACGGAAAGCAGACATGGCTATGGTTTTTACTGAGCTTGGCACGACAAAATTTGTGCTGGTCTTTGAGTGTGGATAGGCAATAAGCTCTGTCATATCTTTATTGTAAAGTACGCCACTGTCGGCTGTAAAATATTGGTTGTTTGCATCTACGGTTATTTCGGTCAAGCCCATCAAGGTAAGCGCCCGCTCTCCAATACTGATCACGCTGGCAGGAATATTTAGCGTTCCTGAAACCAACACGCAATTAAAAAATGCAGCATCTCCTATTGTGGTCAGAGTATCTGGAAAGACTATTTCAGTCAAGCTGGTACAATAACTGAAAGCATTGGTCCCAATTTCGGTCAGACCATCTGGCAGATTAATGGTTGTCAGATTGGAACATGAATTAAACGTGCTTTCGCCGATTGAGGTGATAGTATCAGGCAGTGTCACCGTTTGAATGTCCGTATTGCCTGAGAATGTTTCACTTCCCACTGAGGTGACTGGGTAGGTTACGCCGCTGACCGTGTATGAGTCAGGTATCACTATGTTTGCGCCGCTGCCAGAGTAGTCATTGATAGTTATGCTGCCATCATCGTTGAGCGCGTAGTCTATTTCGTCAAGATTCGCCGATTG